>NZ_JBFUGN010000109.1:0-10898 GCF_056402895.1 Rhizobacter sp. P3_B12
CGCAAGGGCATCTCGCACTGGAAGGCGAGCGGCCTCGACTTCTCGCGCATCTTCCACCTGCCGACGGCGCCGGCCGACGTGGCGCGCCGCCAGGTCGAGGAGCAGGACCACGGGCTGGCGCGTGCGCTCGACGTGAAGCTGATCCAGAAGTGCCTGCCCGCGCTGGAGCGCGGCGAGAAGGTGCAGTTCATGGAGGAGACGCGCAACGTGAACCGCACCGTCGGCGCGATGCTGTCGGGCGAGCTGGTGCGCCGCCATCCCGAAGGMCTGCCCGACCACACGATCTTCATGCAGATGGAGGGCACCGGCGGCCAGAGCTTCGGCGCCTTCCTCGCGAAGGGGATCACGCTGTACCTGATCGGCGACGCGAACGACTACACCGGCAAGGGCCTGTCCGGTGGCCGCGTGGTGGTGCGACCGAGCA
This sequence comes from Rhizobacter sp. P3_B12, assembly GCF_056402895.1. Classification (NCBI taxonomy): domain Bacteria; kingdom Pseudomonadati; phylum Pseudomonadota; class Betaproteobacteria; order Burkholderiales; family Sphaerotilaceae; genus Rhizobacter; species Rhizobacter sp. P3_B12. The sequence continues at coordinate 425 of NZ_JBFUGN010000109.1, forward strand.
TCGACTTCCGCGGCGACGCGACGCGCAACATCATCGTGGGCAACACCGTGCTGTACGGTGCGACCAGCGGCGAGGCGTTCTTCCGCGGCGTGGCCGGCGAGCGCTTCGCGGTGCGCCTGTCGGGCGCGACCGCGGTCGTCGAAGGTACCGGCGACCACGGCTGCGAGTACATGACCGGCGGCACGGTCGCGGTGCTCGGCAAGACCGGGCGCAACTTCGCGGCCGGCATGAGCGGCGGCATCGCCTATGTGTTCGATGAAGACGGCCAGTTCGCCAAGCGCTGCAACACCGCGATGGTGCAGCTCGACAAGGTGCTGGGCGCCGCCGAACAGGAGGCCTCGGTCGACAAGGCGGTGTGGCACCTGGGCCAGGCCGACGAGGCGATCCTGCGCAAGCTGCTCGACGACCACCACCGCTGGACCGGCAGCCTGCGTGCGCGCGAGATCCTCGACACCTGGGCCGAGTCGCGCGGCAAGTTCGTGAAGGTGTTCCCGAGCGAGTACAAGCGCGCGCTCGGCGAGATCAACGCCGCGAAGCAGGCCGGTGACACGATCGCGAAGGCGAAAGTCATCGAGAAGAACGCCGACAAGGGCGGCCCCAAGTCCAAGAGTGGCGCCAAGGCCTGAGCCAGGCCCAGCCCCAGCCAACCGGAGTAGCGAGAGATCATGGGAAAAGTCACCGGCTTCATGGAGTACGAGCGCCTGGAAGAGGGCTATGCGCCCGTGCAGGCGCGCCTGAAGAACTACAACGAGTTCGTGATCGGGCTCAAGGCGGACGAGTCGAAGGTCCAGGCGGCGCGCTGCATGGATTGCGGCACGCCCTTCTGCAACAGCGGCTGCCCGGTCAACAACATCATTCCGGACTTCAACGACCTCGTGTACCGCAACGAGTGGCGCAATGCCATCGACGTGCTGCACTCGACGAACAACTTCCCGGAATTCACCGGGCGCATCTGCCCGGCACCGTGCGAGGCGGCCTGCACGCTGAACGTCAACGACGACGCGGTCGGCATCAAGAGCATCGAGCACGCGATCATCGACCGGGCCTGGGCCGAGGGCTGGGTCAAGGCGCGCCCGCCGAAGGCGAAGACGGGCAAGAAGGTCGCGGTCGTCGGCTCCGGCCCGGCCGGCCTGGCGGCCGCGCAGCAGCTGGCACGTGCCGGTCACGACGTGACGGTGTTCGAGAAGAACGACCGCATCGGCGGCCTGCTGCGCTACGGCATTCCCGACTTCAAGATGGAGAAGTCGCACATCGACCGCCGCGTCGAGCAGATGCAGGCCGAGGGCGTGCAGTTCCGCACCGGCGTGATCGTCGGCAAGCTGCCCGAAGGCAGCAAGGTCACCAACTGGGCCAAGGAAAGCATCACGCCCGACGAGCTGAAGGCGCAGTTCGACGCGGTCGTGCTGGCCGGCGGTGCCGAGCAGTCGCGCGACCTGCCGGTGCCGGGGCGCGACCTCGACGGCGTGCACTTCGCGATGGAGTTCCTGCCGCAGCAGAACAAGCTGAACGCCGGCGACAAGCTGAAGAACCAGCTGCGCGCCGACGGCAAGCACGTGATCGTGATCGGCGGCGGCGACACCGGCAGCGACTGCGTCGGCACCAGCAATCGGCATGGCGCGAAGAGCGTCACGCAGTTCGAGCTGATGCCGATGCCGCCCGAGCAGGAGAACAAGCCGCTGGTGTGGCCGTACTGGCCGATCAAGCTGCGCACCAGCTCCAGCCATGAAGAAGGCTGCGAGCGCGAGTTCGCGATCGCCACCAAGGAGTTCATCGGTGGCGAGGGCAAGGACAAGGGCAAGCTGCGCGCGCTGAAGGCGGTGCGCGTCGAGTGGCAGGGCGGCAAGATGACCGAGGTGCCGGGCAGCGAGCAGACGCTGCCGGCCGATCTGGTGCTGCTGGCGATGGGCTTCGTCAGCCCGGTCGCGAGCGTGCTCGATGCGTTCGGCGTCGACAAGGATGCGCGCGGCAATGCGCGAGCTGGCACCGATTTCATCGGTGGCTATGYGACCAGCGTCCCCAAGGTGTTCGCGGCCGGCGACGTGCGGCGCGGCCAGTCGCTGGTGGTGTGGGCGATCCGCGAAGGGCGCCAGGCGGCCCGCGCAGTCGATGAATTCCTGATGGGATCCAGCGACTTGCCGCGCTGAGGGCCGATCGGCGGCCGACAAACGGTCGTTCCCACCCGACCGGCAGCGCCGTCGCCGGCGGGGCCTCCGCCTAGACTACGGTCCATGAACGGCGGACACCTCCCCCCCACCTCCGTGCCCTTGCGGCACGGCGGCTTCACCCTCATCGAATTGATGGTCACGGTCGCGATCGTGGCCATCCTGGCGATGGCCGCGGCACCGTCGATGCGTGATTTCGTGATCCGCAATCGCAGTTCCGCGGCGAGCAACGAGTTCATGGGCAGCGTGCTGCGTGCCCGCAACGAGGCCGCCTCGCGCAACTCGTGCGTGACGATGTGCGTCAGCAGCAACGGATCGAGTTGTGACGCTGCCACCCCGACGGCCTGGGGCAGCGGATGGATCGTCTTCCGCAATCCGGCCTGCGATGCAGCGGCCGTGAATCCTGCGGCCGACGACGTGCTGCTGGTGACGGGCGCGCTGACCGCCGACTACACCATCACCGGTCCCGGCGGCCTGATCTTCTTCTCGGCGACGGGCCGGCCCCGGTCGACCGATGTCGGTTCCTTCAATGTGCGCTACCAGACATCGACCCGCTCTTCCAATCGCACGATCTGCGTGAGTCCGCTGGGTCGTACGTTGACAGTGGGCTACGGCGAGACATGTCCATGAAAACGATGCATTCCATCCCTGCCGGTCCGGGCCGCAGCGCGCGCCGATCCTCGGGGTTCACGCTCATCGAAGTGCTGGTGACCGTCCTCATCATGTCCCTCGGCATGCTGGGCATCGCCGCGCTGCAGGCGACCACCTCGCGCTTCAAGATCGGCGCGTGGGCGAGGTCTTCGACGGCGGTGCTGTTCAGCGATTTCGCCGACCGTGTGCGCGCCAATCCGGACGTGGCCGGGCTGTCCTACTTCAGCAGCGGGGCGGCGACCTCGACCTCGGCCTACGCGCTGACCACGAACTGGAGCACGCAGTCGACCGCCGCGCCGCCGGCCGTCTCGACCGACTGCAGCACAGCCACCTGCACCGCCACCGAGCGTGCCGCCTACGACCTGACCATCTGGCGGCAGCAGATCCGGCGCCAGCTGCCGCAGGGTTCGGCGTTCGTCACCGGCAACCGCAGCACCGGCATGACGGTGACGATGATGTGGTTCGACAAGCAGTTCCTCACGGCGAACAACACCCTGGACAAGAGCAAGGCCTGCACTGTCGCTGCAACTTACACCGCTTCTGCGGCCATGAGCAACTGCTGCCCGGATGCCGCCGGTGCGGCGGACGGCGTTCGTTGCGTCAACTTCACCTTCCTCCCATGAACGGCCATCACTTCCCGAAGCGCGCCGGGCGCCGTCCCGCTCAGCGCGGCCTGACCTTGGTCGAATTGCTGGTGGCGATCACCATCAACCTGGCCATCGTCGTCGCCGCCGTCTACCTGTACCTCGGCACCCGCGAAAGCCAGCGCACGATCGACCAGGTCTCGGAAGCCAACGAAGTCGGGGTCTTCGCGCTGCGGGCGCTGGGCCGCGATGTCGTCAATGCAGGCTTCTATCCGGCAGTCAGCTCCGAGGGCAACGAGAACGTCCTGGCGGCCTACAGCAACATCACCGGCTCGCCTGGCCTGCCCGGGTACGCCACCGGCATCTTCGGATGCGAAGCGACGAATTTCAACCTGGTGACCGGCACCTGCGGCACCACGGCAGGAAGCGATGAACTGGTCGTCGCCTACTTCACGAACGACGCGTTCGGCGAGGCTGGCGGCCAGCGCAAGGATTGCAACGGCAACGATGTCGGGACCGCTCCCGTCAACACGAGCCGCCTCGGCACCGGCGCGGCGACCCAGCCGCCCGCCAAGCCACTTCTGGTCGCCAACCACTACCGGCTGGGGGCTGCCAAGACGGTGGTCGTCGATGGACAGACGGCCAGCGTGCGCAGCCTGGAATGCCGCGGCAATGCGGCCGCCTCGACCGGCTACCAGCCGGTGATTTCGAACATCGAGGAATTCCAGGTCACCTATGGCGTCTTCTCGACCAGCGATCGCGCGGTCGACAAGTTCTACACCGCAGCCCAGTTTGCCAGCCTCCCCCTGCCGACGCTGACCATCGACGGCAAGTCGCTGACGCCCTGGGCCCGGGTGGCCGCGGTGCGCATCTGCGTGCTGTCGAAAACCTACGGGGGTCCCAGCCGGATCAACGACACCGCCGGCGCGCTGCGAACCTACCAGGACTGCGAGGGAACGGTGAAGACGCAGGCGCTCACCGACCGTTCGACGTACAAGCTCTACAGCCAGGTCTTCGGCTTGCGCAACTTCCTCAACAAGACGTATTGATTCCTATGCTGCCGCTTCGTCTTGAATCCCGTGTACCGGCGCTGCCGGCGAACCGTCTCGTGCGTCGCCGGCGTCCGGCCCGGCAGCAGGGCGTCGCGATGGTCGTCGTGCTGATGCTGATGCTGGCGCTGATGGGCATCGTCGCGTTCTCGGCGCGCAACGCCAACTTCGGTGAAATGTCGTCGCGCAACCAGCTGGACGGCGAGATTGCCCGCCAGGCGGCGGAGTCGGCCCTGCGCGATGCCGAGCGCGACCTGCTGCTGTCCGACGGGTCGGTGCTGGCGAGCAGCACTGCCAAGTGCAAGCGCGAAGGCGCACGGCCGCTGGAAAGCGCCGTCGCCGGCTTCTCGGCAACCTGCGTGGGCGGGCAGTGCGACAAGGCGCTGAACGACTACAAGACAACGAGCTGGGCTGCCTCGTCCCCCAACGGCGAGCCCTGGTGGCCGCAAGACAAGGGCGGCATGTGGGGTGACCCGTCCACCAAGCCGAAGACCGCGAATGCCGCCACCTGCGCGACCTTCACCGGTGGCGTGCCGCTCGGCCTGTACACCGGTGCGCCGGCGGTTCCCGGCGTGGCCATCCAGCCCGAGTACCTGATCGAACAGTTCTCCCGCAGCAGCGGCCGCGTCCTCTACTACCGCATCACCGCGCGCGGCTTCGGCGTCTCCGACCGCACGCAGGTGGTCCTGCAGTCGTACTTCCAGCCCTTCACGATCAAGTGATCGCCGGCCACGTCGGCTCCTGAATTCATTCGAGGTCTTCCATGCGTCACTTCATTCGACGAACCTTCTGCATCGCGCTGGTCTGGGCCATGATGCCGCTGCCGCAGGCCTTTGCCGCCTCGACGGCCACCGTCTACACGCCGATCAGCCCGATTCCGGCGAATGCGGTGACCTATCCGGCCAAGCCCGCGATCATGCTGAACATGTCCAAGGACCATCAGCTGTTCTACCGGGCCTACAACGAGTTCACCGACTACGACAACGACGGGCAGCCCGATGGCGGCTACATCCACGCGATCCGCTATTCGGGCTATTTCGACACGGGCAAGTGCTACGCCTACAGCGGGACGACCGGCCGCTTCGCCTGGACCGCCGACACCACCGACAAGTACTGCGCCAGCGGCACCGGCTGGAGCGGCAACTTCCTGAACTGGGCGACGATGACGCGCATGGACATGGTCCGCAAGGTCCTGTACGGCGGCTTCCGCTCCACCGACACCAACTCGCTGACCGTGCTCGAGCGTGCGTCGCTGCCGATGGACGCCCACTCGTTCGCCAAGTACTACAACGGCACCGACATCAACCGGCTGACTCCGTACACGGGTCAGACGCAGATCACGATGTGCAACACGACGATCGACGCCAACGGCGCCTATTCGCACTTGACGACGAATGCGCCGTTGATGCGGGTCGCGAGCGGCAACTACTCGCTGTGGAATGCCAACGAACGCCGGCAATGCCGGTGGGGCGACGAAAACGGCTGGAGCAGCAACGGCAGCGGCAACGGCAACAGCTCCGCCGTGACCGGCCTGACCGCGGCCAACGACAATCCGCCGCGCACGGCGGCCCTTTCGGGCGGCAACAACGGCGACTTCATCGTGCGCGTCGAGGCGTGCAACAGCACGCACATCGGCGGCGAGCGCTGCCGGAAGTACCCGGGCGGCAACTACAAGCCGATCGGCCTGCTGCACGAGTACGGCGAGAGCGACCAGGCCGAATTCGGCCTGATCACCGGCTCGTTCTCGAAGAACACCTCCGGCGGCATCCTGCGCCGCAACGTGACCTCGTTCGTCCCCGAGGTGAACACGACGACCGACGGCACCTACACGTCCTTGGTCGGCATCGTCGGCACGATCAACAAGCTGCGCGTCTTCGGCTATGAATACGGCGACAGCAGCTACAACAACAACACCGACGGCACCTGCACGTACCAGCTGACCGCGCTCACGGACAACCAGTGCGCGAGCTGGGGCAACCCGATCGGCGAGATGTTTACCGAAGCGCTGCGCTACCTGAAAGGCCTGGCGCCGGCGGGGGACTACGGGTCGAATGCCGATGCGAAGGGCGACACGATGGGCCTGCCGCACCCGGCCTGGGTGGACCCGTTCACGCGCGGCACGACGACCGATGCGACCTTTGGCTCGCCGCAGTGCCGCCCGATCGACATCATCAACTTCAATGCCAGCGTCGTCTCCTACGACCGCGACACGCAGGCACCGTTCGCCGACCTCAATGCCACCGGTTCGCTGAACAGTTACGTGAATGCCATCGGCACCGGCGAAAACCTGACCGGCACCTTGCGCTTCGTCGGCCACACGGCCAGCGTGGACGACAAGGCGTGTACGGCGAAGACGCTGGCCAACCTGTCCGATGTGGAAGGCCTCTGCCCGACAGCGCCCGCTTACAAGGRCTCGTACAGCCTGGCGGGTGCCGCCTACTGGGCGCACACCAACCCGATCCGCAATTCGACGACGCTGCCGCTGACCGGCAGGGACACAGATCCGAATTTCCACGTCAACACCTACAGCGTGGCGCTGGCACCGGGGGTTCCGCGCATCACGGTGACGACCGGCGGAACGACACCCCTGAAGGCGATCATCCAGCCGTCGTACCTGCTGAACAAGCCGGGCGCCGATCCCGGCAACGGCACGCTGGTCGACTTCCGGGTCGTCAGCCAGACGGCCACGCACGGCAAGTACCTGGTGGTGTGGGAAGACTCGCAACAGGGCGGCGACTATGACCAGGACGCCTCGGGCATCCTGGAGTGGGACCTGAACGGCACGACGCTGAAGGTCACCACGTCCACCTTCGCCGACGCCACTGTCAATCCGCAGGGTTTCGGCTACACGATCTCGGGCACCAACCGGGACGGCGTCCACTTCCACTCCGGTATCCTGAATTTCAGCTACACCGACCCGACCAACCTGCCGGTCACCAAGACCGACGGCACGGCGTACGGCACTGGCGTGAACGCGTCCGGCGGCTGCAACGGCTGCAACAAGAACCAGGCGGCCAGCATGGCGACGTACACCGTCACCGGCAACAGCGGCGGCACGCTGGAAGACCCGCTGTGGTACGCCGCGAAGTGGGGCGGCTACAAGGTCACCTACAACAACGGCGTCGCGGATCTTCCCGATGCGACGAGCAAGTGGGACGTGAAGGACGCGAGCGGTGCGGCGAAGGTCGGCGGCGACGGCACGCCTGACAACTATTTCCTGGTGTTCAACCCGGATCAGCTGGAAGCGGCGCTGCGCGCGGTGTTCCAGGATGCGCTCGAGTCGTCGAACGCGGCCCCGGCCGTCTCGTCCAGCCAGCTGACGACCGGCGGCTTCAAGTACCTGGCCAACTTCGAGATCGCCAAGGTCTCGGGCGACATCGAAGGGTTCAAGATCCTGAGCAACGGTGCGTTCGACAAGACTGCCACCTGGAAGGCCAGCAAGGAACTGACAGCCATCGCCACGAACTCACGCAACGTCATCACCAATGACGGACCGGCGGGCGTCGGGTTCGACTGGGCGACGCTGAACGCGAGGACCAACTACAAGACTGCGCTGACGACCGGATCGGTCATCGCGCAGACGGATCTGCAGGCGGAGGCGACGGTCAACTACATGCGCGGCGACCGCAGCCAAGAGGGCAGCGGCGGCACGAAACCGCTGCGCGTGCGTCCGCTCACCAACATCCTCGGGCCGATCATCAGCGCGGCGCCGTGGATCCAGGAAAAGCCGGTGGCGCGCTACACGGCCGGCAACTACCCGGGATACGGTGCCTACGCCGCGGCCAAGGCCACCCGCAAGAAGCTGCTCTGGGCCGCCTCCGATGACGGCATGGTGCACGCGTTCGAAGCGCCTGCGGAGTCGGCCACGAGCACGCAGACCGGCGGCGCGCTGTTCTCGTATGCGCCGGGTGCGCTGGCGCAGCGCTTCTACGCGACCGGCCAGCAAGGCTTCGCCGTCACGGCGTATGTGGACGGCACGCCGTTCAGTGCGGATGTCTGGATCGACGACACGTCGACGACCAACACCGCCCTCGAGTGGCACACCTACCTCTTCGGCACGCTGGGGCGCGGCGGTCGCGGCGTCTATGCGCTGGACGCCACCACGCCGGACTCGCTGACGCAGGCCAATGCGTCGAGCGTCTTCAAGTGGGAGTTCACGGCCGACCATGACGCCGACCTGGGCTACGTGCTCAGCGACATCTCGGTCGAACCGGGCACCAACCAGCCGGCGCCTGTCGCGAAGCTGAACAACGGCAAGTACGGCCTGATCCTGGGTAACGGCTATAAATCGGCGGGTGGCCATGCCGCGCTGTTCGTGATCCCGGCCGACGGCCCGACCGCCGCGGGGAGCTGGGCCGGCCGCTACAAGAAGATCACCGTGGACGGCACGAGCACCGACAACGGCCTGTCGACGGCCACCTGGGTGGACCTGGACAACAACGGCACGGCCGATGTCGTCTACGCCGGCGACCTGAAGGGCAACCTGTGGAAGTTCGACATCTCGTCGAGCGATACCAACAACTGGAACGTCGCGTACGTCAACCCCTCCAGCGTCGCGCAGCCCCTGTACACCGCGCGCAGCCCCGCCAACGAGGTGCTGCCGATCACCGGTGCGCCGCAGTTCACCTTCCCGTCGATGGGTGGCGTGATGGTGAGCTTCGCCACCGGCCTGGCGAACACCAGCACGGAGTACCCGCGCAACAATGTCACGCAGCGGGTGTTCGGCATCTGGGATCGCCCGGACTTCACGGTGACGCCGAAGACGGCAGCCCGCCCGCGAGCCCTGCCGAGCGGCGTCAGCACGCTGGTTCAGCGCACGCTGACCCGGTCGGCGACGACGGGCATCGTGACGGTGGCGGCCGGTGCGGCGGTGGACTACCTGAACAGTTCGGGGGGTGCCAAGGACGGTTGGTTCATCAACCTTCCCGGCCAGTCCGAGATGGTGGTGTCGAACCTCGAGTACCGGTTGAACAACATCATGATGACTTCGATCCGGCCTCTCATCCGAACCGGCCGCATCGACACCTGCAGCGACCTGCCGCTGGCCACGTTGTTCGTCTTTGACCCGGTCACCGGCCTGCCCAACAGCAATGTGCTGGGCCCGCCCACGCTGGTCAATGGCGTGGTCGACTCCTACACGATCGGCGTCCCGGTGGATGACCAGAAGCTGCGCTTCGCCAACGACCGCACGCCGGCTCCAAGCCTCACCTCGTGCACCGCCGGCGAGGCGGGCTGTACTTGCACGGGCACGGGCGCGGCCGAAGTGTGCACGAAGGCACCCAAGTGCCCGGACGGCTCGGGCAGCCTGCGCGGCATCGGGCGCGATACCGACACCAACTTGTGCTTCTCGCAATCGAACTCCCGGATCCAGTGGCGCGAGGTTCCGGGCCTGCGAACCAAATAACAGGATGACTTCGATCATGAGGATTGACATGCGAAGCGGGACAAGGCGTGCGGGCGGCTTCACGCTGATCGAGTTGATGATCACCGTGGCGATCGTCGGCATCCTGTCGGCCATCGCGTACCCGTCCTATCGCGAGAGCATCGCGAAGGGGCGCCGCGCGAAGCTGACGACGCAGATGCTGGCGGCACAACAGTTCATGGAGCGCTGGTACAGCGAGAACTACGACTACTCGAAGAACACGGCCACTACGTCGGTGAACGATGCCGACCAGTTTCCGAAGCGTTTCRCGAAGGTGCCGCCGGAAGGGGACCAGTACTACACCCTGACCGTGATCGACCTGACGGCCACGACCTACACGTTGAAGGCCGTGCCCGAAGGGGGGATGACCGGCGACAAATGCGGTAACTTCACGCTGGACCAAAACGGCAAGAAGGGCGTGACGGGCACCGCCACCGTGGAAACCTGCTGGCGCTGATCATGCCGAGGGCAGGCCGGGGCCCCGCATCGCCGGGTGCCGGCCTGCTGCCGGCAGCGGTCGCGGCAGCCTTGCTGCACTTCGCCGTGCTGTACGCCGGGGCCGGGCCGGGTCCGGTGTTCACCGGCAGCGATCGGCAGGCACCGATG
>NZ_JBFUGN010000110.1:0-10867 GCF_056402895.1 Rhizobacter sp. P3_B12
CCACCGAGCCGACCACCGGCCCGAACAGCGTGCCGACGCCGCCGAGGATCGACACCAGCGCCATCTTGATCGACAGCGCGGTCGTCAGCACCGAGCCCGGGTCGATGTAGAGCTCCTTCTGCGCATACAGGCTGCCGCCGAGCGCGGTGAAGAAGGCGCTGAGCGACAAGGCCACCTGCTTGTAGCGCGCGATGTTGATGCCGATGCTGCGCGCGGCATCGGGTTCGTCCTTGATCGCCCGCAGGTAGTAGCCGATGTGGCTGCGCTCGACGGCCCAGGTCGCGAGCAGCGTCAGCGCCAGCAGGCCGAGCGCGAGCCAGTAGTACGGCGCCTTGTCGGCGAACACCATCGTGGCCCAGCCCCGCTGGTCCATCGGGATCGTCAGGCCGACCGCGCTGCCGGCGTACTCCCAGTTGGTGAACACGATCTGCACGATCTCGGCGACCGCGATCGTCGCCATCGCGAAGTAGTGGCCCTTCAACCGGAAGCACGACCAGCCGAAGCCGAGGCTCAGCAGCGCCGCGACCAAGCCGCCGAGCAGCATGCCGAGCCACGGGTTCACGCCGAAGTTCAGCAGCAGCAGCGTGGAGGTGTAGGCGCCAAGCCCGTAGAACGCCGCATGGCCGAGCGAGACCTGGCCGGCATAGCCGCCGAGCAGGTTCCACGCGACGCCGAGCTGCGCCGCCATCAGCACCAGGATCGCGAGGTTCAGGTGCGAGGGGCTGTGCGTGACGAACGGCAGCAGCACGGCCGCCATCGCGAGCGCAGCAAGCCCCAGGGTCTTCTTCGAAGGCTTCATGCTTTCCCCATCAGGCCCTGCGGCCGGAACATCAACACCGCGAGGAACAGCACCAGCACGATGGCCGTCTTGTACTGCGGCCCGAGCAGCAAGCCGCCCATCACCTCGATCACGCCGACCAGGATGCCGGCCCAGAAAGCGCCGGTCACACTGCCGAAACCGCCGAGGTTGACGACCACGAAGGCGATCAGGATGAAGTTGGCGCCGACCTCCGGAAAGATCGGGAAGAAGGTCGCGAGCAGCACGCCGGCCGCGCCGGCACAGGCCGCGCCGATGCCCCAGGCGAGAGCGAACATGCGGTGCGAATCGATGCCCATCAGCTGCGCGGCCTCCTTGTCGGCGGCAGTGGCTTCGAGCGCCGCGCCGAGGCGGGTGCGCGTCAGGAAGAAATGCACCAGCGCGGTGACCGCGATCGCGCCGACGCCGGCCACCAACTGCGGCTGGCCGAGCTGGATGCCGGCCAGCTTGACGCTGCCGCTRACCCACGAGCCCTCGATCGAGCGGAAGTCGGGCTTCCACAGGAACTGCGCGACGCCGCGCAGCAGGATCATCAGCCCGAAGGTGGTGAAGATCTGGCTGAGCATCGGCGCATCGGTGATGCGGCGGATCACGAGCTTGTACAGCAGCACGCCGAAAGCGAACAGCATCAGCACCGTGAGCGGCAGCGTGAGCATCGGGTCGAGCGCGTACAGCGCGAACAGCCAGAAGCTCGCGTACATGCCGAGCATCAGGAACTCGCCATGCGCGAAGTTCACGATGTCCATCACGCCGAAGATCATCGTGAGGCCGATCGCGACCAGCGCGTAGATCAGGCCGATCAGTACGCCGGACGCGAGGGTTTGAAGCAGTATTTCTGCGGTCATGCTTTTTCCAACCGTTCGCCCTGAGCCTGTCGAAGGGCCCGATCATCCTGAGCCCGTCGAAGGACCTGAGCCTGTCGAAGGGTCGGGCTGAGCCTGTCGAAGCCTGGTGGCATGCGAGCTGGGCTTCGACAAGCTCAGCCCGAACGGAATCGAATCACTTGCGCTGATCCCACTTCGGCATCGGCCACGTCACCTCGCGCGTCGCGAGGTTGAACGGGTACACCGTGTTGTACTTGCCGTCGACGATCTGCACCAGGATGCCGCGGCCCAGCGTGTTCTGCCCGGTGCTGTCGAACTTGACGCCCTTCCACGGCATGATCAGGTTCTCGGCGCGCAGGTCGGTTTCCGACAGGGCCTTGCGGATCGCCTCCGGCTCGGTGGATGCCGCGCGGTTGATCGCATCGGCCAGCACCATCAGCCCGGTGAAGGTGCGCGACGAGTTGCCGGTGAAGTTGGCCTTGTAGCGCCCGAGGAACAGGTCGTTGACCTGCTTGATCAGCGGGTTGCGCGTCGCAAGATCCAGCGCCCACACCTCGCGCGTGATCACGTACTCGGCATCCTTGCCCAGCGTCTTGATGAACTCGGTGTCGGTGAAGCCGGCGTTGTTCGCGAGGATCATGTCCGGCGAGAAGCCCAGCTCCTTGTACGTCTTCATCGACAGCAGCGCGTCGCCCAGGTACGACGACTGCATCACCAGCGACGGGCCGGCTGCCTTCAGCGTCTGCACTTCCGACGTGAGCTGCGTGCTCTTGGCCGGGTAGGTCACCTGCTTGACCAGGTGGTAGCCCTTCTCGGGTGCGAGCTTCGCCTGCAGCTTGGTGGTCTCGTTGCCCCACAGCGTGTTCTCGTTGAAGGTCGCGATCGCGCCGACCTTGAAGTTCTTCTTCGCCTCCAGCTCCTTCAGGAAATCGAAGAAGTTGTGCACGAACAGGTCGTCGTGCGGCGTGGTGCGGAAGAACCACTTGAAGTTGCGCGCCGTCAGCGAGGCCGACGACGACTCGGGGTTCAGGAACGGCACGCCATAGCGTTCGGCCACCTGGCTCGCGGTGGCGGTGACGTTGCTGTTGTAGGCGCCGACGAGCGCGACCACCTTCTCCTGCGTGATCAGGCGCTCGGCCTCGGTCGCGCCGGTCTGCGGGTTGCCCTGGTGGTCGGCGAACACCAGCTTGATCTTCGCGCCCTTCAGCTTCGGCAGGCCGCCACCGGCGGCGAACGGCAGGTCGGAGATGCCTTTCGTTGCGTTGTTGGCGCCGTTGTTGATGATGTCCGCCGCCAGCTCCAGCGCGTTCTTCAGCTCGGCACCGGTGGACGCGGCCGGGCCGGTCAGCGGGTAGATCACGCCGATCTTCACCTCGGCCGACTGGGCGCGCGCACCCGTGCCGAAACCCAGACCGAACAAGGTGGCGCCCAGCGCCTGGAGGACGCTTCTGCGCGGCTGCGGACGCGGTTGCGAATGTTGCATGGGGACTGCTCCTGGTAGGGGTGAAGAATGAACGTGAACTCAGAGACTGGCGATGTGCGTGTTCAGCAGGTCGGTGATCAGCATCGAGCCGGGTGCATGCGTGATGCAGAACTCCGGGCGGGCCTGCGTGATCGCGGCCTGGGGCGTCACGCCGCAGGCCCAGAACACCGGCAGCTCATCGGGCATCACGTCGACCGCGTCACCGTAGTCGGGGCGGGTGATGTCGGCGATGCCGATCAGCGCCGGCTCGCCCAGGTGCACCGGCGCACCGTGCATCGACGGGAAGCGCGAGGTGACCTGCACCGCACGGATGGCGTCAGCAGCCTTGAGCGGGCGCATCGAGACCACCATCGGCCCATGGAACGGGCCGGCCGCCACGGTGGGAATGCTGGTACGGTACATCGCGACGTTGCGGTTCTGCGCGACGTGGCGCAGCGGCACGCCGGCATCCAGCAGCGCCTGCTCGAACGAGAACGAGCAGCCGATCACGAAGCTCACCAGGTCGTCGCGCCACAGCGCGCCGATGTCGGTGACCTCGTCGACCAGCTCGCCGCGGCGCCACACACGGTAGCGCGGCACGTCGCTGCGGATGTCGATGTCGTGGCCGAGCGTCGGCAGCATCGGGTCGCCCGGCTCGGAGACGGCCAGCACCGGACACGGCTTGGGGTTGCGCTGGCAGAAGCGCAGGAAGTCGTTCGCGAGCGCCTGCGGCAGGATCACCAGGTTGCCCTGTACATGGTCGTCGGCCAGGCCGCTGGTGTGGGTGGCATGGCGGCCGGCGCGGATCTCGGCGCGGGCTCGCGAGGCGCTGGAGGACTTCTGTTCAGGCTTCATGACAAGACCCTGGCGGCGGTTGGGTTTGCGAATGGAGCGGATTGTGTTGGCCGCTGACAGGCTGCGGCAAACAAGAAATTTTTCGCTCAGCTCATCGATTTTTTCGATGAACCAAGTTGGGGTTTTCACCCATTCCTGGTGCGCTTTCGAGGCACCTTCGCACCGGTCTTCGGCACGCCGATGTAGTCGAACACGGCGTCCAGCACGTCGATCGCGACCGACGAGGTCGGGTCGTCGCGCCAGCTCGCATGCACCGGCAAGGGGAACAGCGGCACCTCGCAGGCCAGCGGCTTGATCGGCAGGCGCTCGCCAAGCCGCAACACCGCGGCCAGCGGCAGCGTCGCGACGCCGATGCCGCCCTCCACCAACTGCACCATCGCCGAGATCGACGAGATCGCATGGACCCGGCGGGGCTCGAGCCCCGCCGCGCGGAACAGGTCGAGCAGCGCGACGTGCGGCTGCGAGCCGCGCTGGAAGGTCAGCAGCTCCAGCTGCGCCAGGTCGGCGAGCGTGTAGCGGCGCTTGCGGTGCAGGTCCTTGTGGCCGACGAACACCATCTCCATCGGCGGCAGGGCGCGGCTGCGCAGGTTCTCGCCCGAGGTCGGCAGCGCCGCGAAGGCCAGGTCGAGCGCGCCGCGCTGCACCTGGTCGACCAGCACCGGCGTGGTTTCGACCGTCAGCTCGAGCGCGAAATCGGGACTGGTGCTGCGCATGTGGTGCACCCAGTCGATCAGCCACGAGTGCAGCACCGACTCGATCACGCCGATGCGCAGCGACACGGCACGCTGCGCGCCATCGGCGCCTGCACCCATCTCGGCCTTGATCTCGCGGTGCAGCGCGAGCAGCCGCTGCGCGTGGGTGAAGAAGCGCAGGCCGCCGACCGTCAGGCGGAACTGCTTGTCGCGCCGGTCGAGCAGCAGCACGCCCAGTTCTTCTTCCAACGCAGCGATGCGGCTGGACATCGCCGACTGCGTGATGAACAGCTTCTCGGCAGCGCGCGACACGCTCTTCAGCGTGACGACCCAGTAGAAGGCTTCGACGAAACGGTGGTTCATGCGGGCATTGTCGGCACTCGTCGGACCGCTCCAATCGATCTATTGTTTGCAAATAAATTGCACGCGATGTATTATTCGCCCCATGGCACGCAACACCCCCTTCCCCCAGCAGCTCGATCAACAGCTGTGCTTCGCGCTGTACTCGACGATGCTGGGCTTCAACAAGGTCTACCGCGACCTGCTGAAGGATCTGGGGATGACCTATCCGCAGTACCTGGTGATGATGGTGCTGTGGGAGCGCGATGACCTGACCGTCGGCGAGATCAGCGAGCGGGTGTTCCTCGATTCACCGACGCTGACGCCACTGCTGAAGCGCCTGCAGTCCTCCGGCCTGATCGACCGCACCCGCTCGGCCGTCGACGAGCGCCAGGTGCTGGTCACGCTGACCGATGCGGGCCGTGCCCTGAAGGCCCGCGCGGCGCACCTGCCGCAATGCATCGCCACCGCCGCCGACATGCCGGTGGCCGAGATCCTCGACCTGCGCGATCGCCTGCTGGCGCTGCGCGGCCGCATGTTCGGCCACGCAGCGGCCTGACGCGGCACTCATCCCTTCCACTCACTGAGAACCGAAGCCATGACGCACGACACCATGACCTGATATTTACTTCGCACACGATCTTTTCGCAAGCGTACTACATCATCACCCGGAGCCTCACATGAATGCATTCACCAAATCCCTGATCGCCCTCTCGGCCATCGCAGCTCTCACCGGTGCCGCGAACGCCGCGCAGAAGGCACCGGCCGCCGCCAGGCCGGCGGCAGTCGCCGCCCGGCCGACGGGCAGCTACGTCACCACGAAAGATGGCGTGCAGCTCTACTACAAGGACTGGGGCCCGCGCGACGGCCAGCCGGTGATCTTCAGCCACGGCTGGCCGCTCGATTCGGACAGCTGGGAATCGCAGATGCTGTTCCTGGCCGACCAGGGCTACCGCGTGATCGCCCATGACCGGCGTGGCCACGGCCGATCGAGCCAGCCCTGGGACGGCAACGACATGGACCACTACGCCGACGACTTGGCCGCGGTGATCGAGGCCGTGAACCTGAAGGGCAAGAAGGCGGTGCTGGTGGGCTTCTCGACCGGTGGCGGCGAGGTGGCGCGCTACATCGGCCGGCATGGCACCGGCCAGGTTGCGAAGGCGGTGCTGGTCTCGGCCGTGCCGCCGCAGATGGTCAAGGGCAAGGTCAACCCGAACGGCGTGCCGATCGAGGTGTTCGACGGCCTGCGCAAGGCGCAGATCGAGAACCGCTCGCAGCTCTACAAGGACATCGCGAGCGGCCCGTTCTACGGCTTCAATCGGCCCGGCGCCAAGGTCTCGCAGGGCCTGATCGACAACTGGTGGCTGCAGGGCATGACGGGCGGCCACAAGAACACGCTGGACTCGATCAAGGCCTTCTCGGAGACCGACTTCACCGAGGACCTGAAGAAGTTCGACGTGCCGACGCTGGTGATCCACGGCGACGACGACCAGATCGTGCCGATCGACATCTCGGGACGGGCGTCGGCGAAGTTGGTCAAGGGGGCGCAGCTGATCGTCTACGCGGGTGCGCCGCACGGGTTGACCGACACGCACAAGGAGCGGTTGAACCAGGACCTGCTGGCGTTCATTCGCAAGAACTGAGCGTCTGCGGGCAGAGGGAAGCGGCGCCGGCAATTCTGCAGAAAGTGAGGAGCCGGCGCGGCGGGCTTTTTTCTAGCATCGCGCACCGCGCCCGGGCTGTTGGGGCCAATCGATCGACATCCCTCAGGAGCCCCTTCATGGCGCGTCTCTTCGCCAAGCGCACTGCCGTTGCGCTCATGCACGTCGCGCTGGCCCTCGCCGCACAAGCTCAGACCTTGCCGCCCCCGCCGGTGTCGCCGATGCCGCTGGAGCGCTACGAGTACGACGCCATGGGTCGGCGCACGAAGATCATCCGTGGCGCCGGCACGCTGAACCTCGAGACGCGGTTCCGCCACGACACGCTTGGGCGCGTCATTGAAACCACCGACCCACGCAACGGGACGACGGGCATCGGCTATGACGGCGGCGATCGGCCCACCCAGGTGACCGACCCGCGCGGGTTGCTCACGCAGTACCCGCGCAACGGCTTCGGCGATGTGCAACAGCGGATCAGCCCGGACTCCGGCACCGATCGATTGACGTATGACGCCGCCCGCAACCTGAAGACCCGCACCGACAGCCGCGGCGTGCTGACCGCCTACGGCTACGACGCCAGCAATCGCTTGACGAGCGCGGAATACACGATGGGCGGGCACGCGAGCGAGACGCTCAGCTTGGCGTACAGCCAGCGGGGTCCGGATTTCTCCTTCGGTGGCGGCCGGCTCACGAGCACCGCTTTCCCCGGTGGATGGAACCGCTACGCCCATGACGAGCAGGGCATGATCGCCCGCGACCTCCAGCATCTGGAAGCAGGCCCAGGCGGCAACCCGGGCCCACTCGACCAGGTGGTGGTCTACGGCGAGACGCTGGGCAACCCGAGCAGCATCACCTACCCCTCGGGACGCCGGCTCACCATGACCTGGGTGGACGGCGAGATCACCGCGATGGCGCTGGCCCGCAGCAGCGACGGCACGGCCATGCCCTTGTTCACCCAGATCGGCTGGACGCCGTTCGCCGGCTCGCTCAAGCGCTGGACCGCGCACATGGCGAACGGCACGCTGACGAACCAGCGCTTTTTCGACCTCGCGGGGCGCATGACGCGCCACACCTTCGGCGATGTGTTCCGCGACATCCACTACGACGCGGCGAACCGCATCGTCGGCTTCATGCACCTGGCACCCGACGGCACGCCGCGGCCAGCACTGGATCAGGCTTTCGGCTACGACGAGAACAGCCGCATCACGCGCATCACGACGAACGCGGCCACCTGGGCGATCGCGCACGACCCGAACGGCAACCGCAGCAGCGTGAGCCTGAACGGCAGCCCGAGCCTGTACACGACCGAGGCGACCAGCAACCGGCTGACGGCCATCACGAACCCGGCGCGCAGTTTTGCCCACGACCCCGCCGGCAACACGACGAGCGACAGCGCGGGCTACACGGCCACGTTCAACCTGCGAGGGCAGCTGGCGACGATCGCGAAGGCCGGCGTGACGACGCACTACACCTACAACGCCAAGGGGCAGCGCGTGCGCAAGGTCAGCAGCACGGGCCCGGCGAGCACCACGCTGTTCGTGTACGACCCGCAGGGACACCTGCTGGGCGAGTACGACCAGAACGGCGCGGCCTTGCGCGAATACGTGTGGCTGCGCGACACACCGATGGCGATGTTCACACCGGACCCGGCGGATCCGGCCGGCGAGCCGCTGGTGTACTTCATCCACACCGACCACCTGAACGCACCGCGCATCGTGGTGGATCGCGACAACCGCCTGCGCTGGCGCTGGCTGGTCGAGCCGTTCGGCGCGACCGCGCCGGAGGTCGATCCGCAGGGGCTGGGCGTCTTCACGCAGAACCTGCGCTTTCCAGGGCAGTACGCGGATGCGGAGAGCGGGCTGTTCTACAACCAGTTCCGCTACTACGGTCCCGACAGAGGGCGCTACACGCAGAGCGATCCGATCGGCCTGCTGGGAGGAAGTCCATCGACCTACACGTACGTGGATGGCGATCCTTTGCGCTACGTCGATCCGAGCGGACTGAATCCGCTGGCGGGTGCTCTCGCCGGTGCAGAGGTCGGCTCCATCCTCGGCCCACCCGGCGCCGTGGTGGGTGGAATCCTTGGCGCAGGGGTTGGTGCTTGGCTTGGCTGGCAGGTCGTTGGCCCGATGTTGGTCAAGCCCCCAGAGAATGCTTACGATCCCGCTGGACCCAAAGCGCCAGGCAAGCCCGGGGAAGCTGAGGGCTTCAAGGACCCGAAGGGCGGGGAGAACTGGGTGCGCAATCCCAACGGACGCGGCTACGGCTGGCAAGCTGCGGACGGCGGCGTATGGTGCCCCACAGGCCCTGACTCCGGGTCCACAGGTGACGCTCACGGAGGCCCGCACTGGGATGTGGAGTACCCCGGTGGCAGGTACCACAACATATATCCGGGCGGTCGACGCCGATAGGAGAACCATGATTCTGAAAGTTGAGCTGGGCAGCTTCTACTCACGCGGGGATGAGCGTCGCCTCTTTCAAGGCTTCAAGGAAATCGCTGCGATACGCGATGTCAAAGGTGTCGGCCGAGAACTGATGCTGGAGATCGAACTCGCAGCTCTCAGCAAGGAAGCTTTGCGTGAATTGCTCGCTCTACTTTGGCGATACGGGATTCCGCTCGCACCATTGCGTGCCTTCGCCGAGAAAAAGAAGTTCAGTTGGCTGAATGACGCTCAGGGCTACTGGCACAGCGACATGTTTGCAGAGCACTCTGTTTCGGCGCCCGCCAAGCGACAACCCCTGTCCATCGACGCATGAATGAAGAACTTGCCGCACGCTCCCTCGTCAACCAACTCAAGGCTTTCGTACCCGACAAGGCCTTGACCGGACGGATGCACGCCGATCTGACCGACATGCTGGAAGCGTGCGACTGGTTCGTGTCAGTGATTGGCGCGGTCGCACATCGCTCGTTGACTCGCGACGAACTTGAAACACTGCTGATCGACATCGACGTCAACATGCTCCAGCACTTGGCCCATCATCTCGATTCACTGAAAAGACAGATGCCTGCCATCCTGGAAGCCATCGCAGAACCTGACGGCGACGAAACGGCGGCGCCTGCCTCAAACGCCTGATGACGGAAAGAGGCCCCATGGCGAGGCGTACTTCCAGATCGACTGACATGGCGGCCACGGCCGACCCCGATGGAACAGACCTTGCTAAAGCGTAGAAGTCCGTATGGTCGTCGGGCCCCGGCTTCCGTACGCTGGGCGCCATCATTCCCTGGAGTACCTGTCATGCGCGTGCGTCTTCCGCTTCTGGCCTACCTGTTCTCGGCCGCCCTCGCCGCCCCGGCCTGGGCCCAGACCAAGTGGGACCTGCCCGCCGCCTACCCGGCCAGCAACTTCCACACCGAGAACCTGACCCAGTTCGCGGCCGACGTCGACAAGGCCACGGCCGGCAAGCTGAAGATCACCGTGCATGCCAACGCCTCGCTGTTCAAGGCGCCCGAGATCAAGCGCGCCGTGCAAGGCGGCCAGGCGCAGATCGGCGAGATCCTGCTGGTGAACTACCAGAACGAGTGGCAGATCTTCGGCACCGACGGCCTGCCCTTCCTCGCCGACAGCTACGACGAATCGGCCAAGCTCTACAAGGCGCAGAAGCCGGTGCTCGACAAGAAGCTCGCCGAGCAGGGAATGATGCTGCTCTACGCGGTGGCCTGGCCGCCGCAGGGCATCTACGTGAAGAAGCCGATCAACTCGGCGGCCGACCTCAAGGGCGTCAAGTGGCGCGCCTACAGCCCCGCCACCTCGCGCATCGCCGAACTCGTCAACGCGCAGCCCGTCACCGTGCAGGCGGCTGAACTCTCGCAGGCCATGGCCACCGGCGTGATCGAGTCGTACATGTCGTCCGGCTCGACCGGCTACGACACCAAGACCTACGAGCACATCAAATACTTCTACGACACCCAGGCCTGGTTGCCGAAGAACGCGGTGCTGGTGAACAAGGCCGCGTTCGACGCGCTCGACAAGCCCACGCAAGCCGCGCTGCTGAAGGCCGGCGCCGACGCCGAGGCGCGCGGCTGGGCGCTGTCGAAGAGCAAGAACACCGAGTACCTCGAGCTGCTGAAGAAGAACGGCATGACCATCCTGCCGCCGTCGGCGCAGCTGAAGGCCGACATGAAGAAGGTCGGCGACACGATGCTGCAGGAGTGGCTGCAGAAGGCCGGCCCGGAAGGCCAAGCCATCGTCGACGCCTACCGCAAGCCGTGAGCGCGGCGC
>NZ_JBFUGN010000111.1:0-10836 GCF_056402895.1 Rhizobacter sp. P3_B12
TTTCCCGGCATCGGCAGGCCCCGCCAGCCTCGCCCCTCAGTGCTTCGTCGGCGCCCCCTCGGCCGGCGTCTCGGTGTGCATCACGCACTGCCAGCCGCCGCCGTTCTTCACCCAGGTCGACGAGTCGTTCATCACCTGCTGCGTGGCCTTGCTCTCCCCGCGCGGCGCGACGCCCTGCTTGACGCGGTAGGTCACGATGGCCGTCGCGTCGTTCGGGAACACCACCTCCACGTCGCTCAGCTCGAACGACGTGATCACCATGTTGCCGTGCTCCGCCATCTGGCGGTAGGCCGCGTGGTCGAACTTCATCGCGCCGTGCGAGCTGACCATCAGCGAGGGCTCGCTGAGCATCGCGAGCGCGGTGTCGGTGTCCTGGTTCACCATCGACTGCCAGAACTTCTTCTCCAGGTCGATCAGTGTCTTCTGCGGTGTCGGCATGAGGAACTCCTTTCAGGCTCGATCAGGAACAGGCTTCCATCCTGCGACTCCTGTGCGGCAGGGACATCGGAGAAGGCGGGGTTCCCCCGTAGGTGTGCTCCTACATCCGCAGCGCTTGTATGAGAATGGCGCCCATGACCGACCCCAACGCCCTCGTGGCCACCTCGCCGGCGTCGCTGGCGACGAACCCGCAGCTGAGCCTGCCGCAGAACTTCCCGCTGGCCTTGTCGCCGCAGCAGCAGGACAGCCTGCTGGCCCGGGTCGACGCCTTCCGGTTCACCGAGATCTCGCAGCACGACATCGCCTCGCTGGCCCTGGAGCCCGAGCTGGCGCTGAACCGCACGCTCGACGGCTTTCTCTCGCGCATCGACAAGAGCACCTCGCCGCAGCTGTTCACGCTGGTCGCATCGTTGAACCAGCATGTGCAGGACGAGAACCTGCCCGAGCTGGCCAACCGCATCCTGAACGCGCAGCCGTCGCTGCTGGCGCGCATCCTCGGCCTCTTCAACCGGAAGTCGCTGCGCCAAGCCGCCAGCCGGGCCTATGAAGAGGCGGCGCGCATCGCATCGGGCCGCTCGAAGGCGCTGTCCGAGCTGATCGCCGGCATGGAGACCAGGCTGCGCACCGAGATGACCCGCCTCAACGAGGAGCTGCGCCACCTCGACACCGTGAAGGCCGAGTACCGCAAGAGCTTCGTCGCCTTCGCTGAAGACGCCGTCTTCCTGAACAGCGCGCTGGCCAAGGCGCGCGCCGAGGTCGCTGCACTGGAGCCCGTGCTCGCCGGCGACCCGCAGCGCCGCCACGACCTGCGCGACAAGCTGCAGTCGCTCGAATCGCGCGCGCTCGCCGTCGAAGGCACGCTGAGCAAGCTGCCGGCCGACCAGCTCGTGATCCGCCAGCTGCAGAACGCCGGCGTCGCGACGCTGCAGGAACTGGCGACGACGATGGCCTCGCGCTTCGCGAGCATCAAGATGACGCTGCTGACCATCCACGGCGCGCGCATGGTGCAGGACCTGCAGCGCCTGGGCCAGCAGGGTGCCGACCTCGATCGCAACCTGAACCGGGTGCGCAGCATCCTGATGCAGGATGCCGTCCAGAACGCTGCCACCGCGCCGGGCAACAACCGGCTGGCACAGGCGCAGCAGCTGCAATCCGTCGTGGCCGACACGCAGAACCTCGTGGCCCTGGTCGATGCCGCACGCGACACCAACCAGCGCAAGTTCGACGAAGCCCGCGCGCTGATGGCGCAGGCCCGCGAAGACATGCTGACCCTCGGCAAGGGGCTGAACCCCGCCGCCACCGTCGCCGCCCAGTCCTACACCCTCACCCGCTGATCAGCGCTGCCCCCATGACCGCACCTTCGCTCAAACTCAACCTGACCAAGCCCGGCGATGCCGCCCCGAAGCTGTCGCTGTCGCTCGACAAGGGCGAGCGCTTCAAGGTGCGGCTGGCCTGGGACGGCGACACCGACATCGACCTGCACGCGCTGGTGGCCGTGAACACCGGCGGCGGCGCAAAGGTGTCGAGCTTCGGCGACATCCTGTCGACCTACAACGTGCAGCGCACGATCCGCGGCCAGGCCACCGGCACGCTGCCGCTGAATGCCGACAAGACCTTCTCGGTGCACGGCGGTGCGCTCGTCCACAGCCCCGACGCGACCGACGGCCTGGCCACCGGCGACGACGAGTGGGTGTCGATCCAGCCCGACCGGCTCGCGCCGCCGGCGGCCGGCGTGATCGAGATCCCGCTGGTCGCGATGATCCATCCCCAAGGCTCCGGCCGCTCGTTCCGCACCGTGCGCAACGCGCGCGTCGTCGTCGAGAACGCGCTCGGCAAGGAGCTGCTGAACGTGAGCCTGTCCGACCAGTTCGGCGAGTTCGTCGGCGTGCAGATGGGCTCGATCATGGTCGAGGCCTCGGGCTCGTCCTTCGTCGGCGTCGGGGTCGGCTTCAACAGCGACTTCAACCAGGTGCTGGGCCACTTCTCGTGATGCGGCGCTCGTGAGACTGCGCGGCTGGCGCATGGCATGAGCATCAAGGTCACCGTGATCGGCGGGGCGGGTGGGCCCGAACCCGCGCCGGCACCGGGAACCGTCAAGCCGACGGTGTTGCCGGGGTCGGTGCTGCCTGGGTCCACGCGGACGGTCACGGCGATGCCATCGGCGCCGGCGACTCCGGTCGTTGCCGCGCCCCCCGTCTTCGCCGCCTCGGCGCTGCCCGGCGTGCAGCGCAAGCCGGTGGAGGTGCCGCTGACCGAGCTCGCACGCCGCTTTCCGCACGCCGAGGCCGCGGCGCTGCAGCGCACGCAGGGCGTGCTGGCGGGCCTGCACGTGCAAAGCCTCGATGCGAGCGGCTGGCTGCGCTTCGGCATGCCCGAGCAGGAAGAACTCGCCGCGCTCATCCGCCAGCGCCTGCAGCTTGCGCAAGAGGCCACGACGCGCAGCGTGCCGCAGCACCTGCGCCGGCTGCACGAGCTGCTGTCGGACGTGCTCGAAGCGCTGGACGGCGGTTTCTTCCGCAAGCCGGCCGCTGCCGTGTGGGCGGGGCACGAAGCCGAGGTCGCGCAGCTCGAGGCGCTGCTCGGCGCCTCTCGTGCGGCGCTGTCCGATCAGCTGCAGGCGCTCGGCTTGCTGCGGCAGCCGGTGCTGGCCTGCGGCCAGCGGCTGGAAGCGAGCGCGCTGGCCGCTGAATACCTGCTCGACCACCTCGGCGCCGACGCGGGCGGCCTGCTGCTGGCCCGCCTCACGTCGCTGACCGGCTCGCAGGCGATGCTGCAGGAGCACCGCCTGCACCTGGCGCAGGACGCGAGCCGCCTGCAGGAGCTGATGACCTGGGTGCAGGACGGCGTGCTGCTGAAGCTGCCCGCGGTCCACGCCCAGCTGGCCGGCCTGGCCTCGCGGCCCAGCGAGACCCAGCGTTTCCTCGCGGCCGAGAAACTCCACGACATCCTGCAAACCCTGAAGCGAGCCCTCTGATGGCCTTGACCCTGAACCTCGAAAAGTCCGCCCGCACGCTGGTCCTGAGCCTCGAGAAGGCCGGCGTCACCCAGCCCCCCGCGCTGGAGGTCGGCTTCGGCCTGGACGTCTCCGGCTCGTTCGAGGACGAGCACCGCGCCGGCATCACCGACCAGTTGCTGACGCGGCTGGTGCCCTGGGGCCTGGCGTTCGATCCGGACAGGAAGGTCGATGTCTTCACCTTCTCGTCGGGTGCGAACGGCGTGCACGACGTGGGCTCGGTCGACGCGGGCAACTACGACGGCTACGTCGCGAACAACATCATCGCGAAGGTGCCGGGCTGGAACGGCGGCACCGACTACTCGCATTTGCTGGAGCGCATGCTGAAGCACTTCGGCTGGGCCGGCCCGATCGAGAAGAAGGCGGGCTTCTTCGGCCGTCTGATGGGGCAGAAGGACGAGGTGATCCCCGTCGCGAAGAAGCGCTCGCTGGTGATCGTCGCGACCGACGGCGACAACGCCGACAAGGAGCGCACGATGCGCGTGCTGCGCGAATCGGAGCAGCGGCAGGACCAGGTCTATTTCCTGTTCCTCGGCATCTCGAACCAGGGCTCGACCTTCCCGTTCCTCGATCGCATCGGCGACCAGTTCGGCAACACCGGCTTCAAGGCCATCCACAACCTGCGCAAGTTCGTCGCGCAGTCGGACGAGGAGTTGAACGAGCAGTTGATCGATGGGGAGTTGATTGCGTGGTTGAAGGGGTGAGCGCGTGACGCTCCGTTCGCCCTGAGCAGGGACTGAGCTTGCCGAAGGCCCGTCCGTCGAAGGGTTGTGCCCGAAGCGTGCGGGGCCTTCGACAAGCTCAGGGCGAACGGTGTTTCTTTGCAACCGCCGGGCCTTCACTCAATACCCCGCCGCCTGCCCGTCCCGCCGTGAATCGCTGGCCGCGACGTAGCCGTCTTCGAGGTCATCGCTCAGCTTCCAGATGAACTGCCCGCTGCCGTAGTCCATGTACGCATCGGGCGTCGGCTCGAAGCGGTGGCCGAGTGCCTTCAGCCCATCGACCAGCGCCGGTGCCATCGTCGATTCGAAATCCACTGCCCGCCCGTTGCCTACCTTCCAGCGCGGCGCATCGCAGGCCGCCTGCGGCTGCTGGCGGTGCACCAGCATGCGCACCAGCGTCTGCAGGTGGCCTTGCGGCTGCATGTTGCCGCCCATCACGCCGAAGCTCATCTGCGGTTGGCCGTCGCGCGTCAGGAAGCCGGGGATGATGGTGTGGAACGGCCGCTTGCCCGGTGCGACCACGTTCGGGTGTTTCTCGTCCAGCGTGAAGCCATAGCCGCGGTTCTGCAGGCTCACGCCGGTGCCCGGCACCACCACGCCGCTGCCGAAGCCCATGTAGTTGGACTGGATCAGGCTGATCATCATCCCGCGCTCGTCGGCCGCGCTCAGGTAGATGGTGCCGCCCGCAGGCGGCGTGCCGTGCGCCGGGTCGCCGGCGCGCTTCGGGTCGATCAGCTTCGCGCGCTCGCTGAGGTAGCCGTCGCTCAGCAGGTCGTCGGCCGTCACCTCGGTCATCGCGCGCGCGTCGGCCACCCAGCGGTAGGTGTCGGCGAACGCGAGCTTCATCGCCTCGATCTGCAAATGCTGCGACTCGACGCTGTCGACCGGGTACCGCGCCAGGTCGAGCCGCTCCAGCATGCCCATGGCCATCAGCGCGGCGATGCCCTGCCCGTTCGGCGGGATCTCGTGCACCGTGTGGCCGGCGAAATCCTTGCGGATCGGCATGACCCACTCGGGCCGGAAGTTCGCAAGATCCGCCAGCGCCATGCTGCCGCCGTGCGCCTTCGCGTGCGCCACCAGCTTCTCGGCGATCTCGCCGCGGTAGAACGCCTCGCCCTTCGTCAGCGCGATCTGCCGCAGCGTGGCTCCGGCCGCCGCGAACACGAAGCGCTCGCCGGGCTCCGGTGCACGCCCGCGCGGCATGAAGGCCTCGGCATAGCCGGGCTGGTCCTGCAGGCCGGGCACCTGGCGACCCCACTTGTCCGAGACGATGCGGCCGACGCCATGGCCGCGCTCGGCCAGCTCGATCGCCGGCTCCAGCAGGTCGGCGAACGGCAGCTTGCCGAAGCGCTCCGACAAGGCCATCCAGCCCGCCACCGCGCCGGGCGTGGTCACCGCGTCCCAGCCGCGCATCGGCATCTTGTCGCCGTGTTTGCGGCGGAAGTAGTCCGGCGTCCACGCGGCCGGCGCGACGCCCGACGAATTGAGCCCGTGCAGCGCCTTGCCGTCCCACAGGATCGCGAAGTTGTCGCTGCCGAGCCCGTTCGACACCGGCTCGACGATGGTCAACGCGGCCGCCGCGGCAATCGCCGCATCGACCGCATTGCCGCCTTTCAGCAGCATGCGCAGCCCGGCCTGCGAAGCCAGCGCCTGCGAGGTCGCGACGACGTTGCGGGCCATCAGCGGGCTGCGGATGGTGGGGTAGGGATTCGTCCAGTCAAAGTTCATAGGGAGCCCCGTAGCCCGGATGCCAATCCGGGAATTCATCATCGCTGGCGCGGATCCAGCGCATCGCGCAGCCCGTCGCCGAGCAGGTTGAAGGACAGCACCAGCAGGAAGATCGACACGCCCGGCCAGATCGCCATCCACGGGGCCGAGTCGACATAGTTCTTCGCAGTATTCAACATGCTGCCCCAGCTCGGCGCCGGCGGCTGCTGCCCGAGCCCGAGGAATGACAGGCTGGCCTCGGCGATCACCGCCGACGCGATCGCGAGCGTCGCCTGCACGATCACCGGCGGCGTGATGTTCGGCAGCACATGTCGCAACGCGATGCGCAACGGCGGGTTGCCGACCGCACGCGCCGCCTCGATGTAATCCTCGACCTTCACGTTCAGCACCTGCGCCCGCGCGAGCCGCACGAAGATCGGCGTCGCCGACACCCCGATCGCGATCATCGCGTTGGAGAGGCTCGGCCCGAGAAAGGCCGCCAGCGCGATCGCCAGGATCAGGAACGGGCACGCGAGGAAGGCATCGGTGATGCGCGAGATCAGCGCATCGGCGAACCCGCCGAGGAAGCCCGCGGCCAGCCCGATCGGCACGCCCAGCAGCAGCGAGATGCTCACCGACACCAGCCCGGCGAGCAGCGACGCGCGCGTGCCCCACGCCACGCGCGACAGCACGTCGCGGCCGATCTCGTCGGTGCCGAACCAATGCTCGGCGCTCGGCGCCTTGCGGATCGCGCTCCAGCTGGTGGCGACCGGATCCTGCAGGCCGAACCACGGCGCGAAGAAGGCGATCGCGATGAAGAGCAGCACGACCGCGAGGCCGAGCAGCGCGCCGCGGCGGCGCTTCAGCCGGCGCCAGGCGCGGCGCCACGGGCCGGCCTCGGAACGCGGCGCAACGGGGAGAGGAAGCACGGCAGCCATCGTCAGCGCCTCAGTCGCGGGTTGACCGCAAAGTAGGCCAGGTCGGCCAGCAGGTTGAGCAGCATGTAGGTGCTGGCGGTGACGAGCACCACGCCCTGCACCACCGCGTAGTCGCGGTTGAACACCGCATCGACCACCAGCTTGCCGAAGCCCGGGATCGTGAACACCTGCTCGGTGAGCACCGCGCCTGACAGCAGCGTTCCCAGCTCCAGCGCGCCCAGCGTGATGATCGGCGTCAGCGCATTGCGCAGCGCGTGCTTCAGCACCACGGTGCGCTCGCTCAGGCCCTTGGCGCGCGCGGTGCGCACGTAGTCGGCCGACATCACCTGCAGCATCGCGCTGCGCGTGTGGCGCATCAGCACCGCGGCGATCGCGTTGCCGAGCACGAAGGCCGGCATGATCATCGCAGCCAGGTTCGCGCCCAGGTCCTCGAACGGGCTCACGTAGCCCGAGGCCGGCAGCCAGCCGAGCTGCACCGAGAACAGCAGGATCATCAGGATGCCGAGCCAGAAGTTCGGCGTCGAGATGCCCCACAGCGCGAACGCATTGGCCGCCCAGTCCCAGGCCGTGCCGCGCCCCACCGCCGAGACGATGCCCGACGGGATGCCGATCGCGAGCGCGATCGCCATCGCCAGCAGCGCGAGCTCCACCGTCACCGGCAGCTTCTGCAGGATCAGCTCGAGCACCGGCTGCTGGTTGCGCACCGATTCACCGAGGTCGCCCTGCAGCACGCCGCCCACCCAGCGGGCATAGCGCAGCGGCAGCGGCTCGTCGAGATGCAGCTTGGCGCGCAGGTAGGCCACCACCTGCGGATCCTGGTCTTCGCCGGCCAGGATCTTGGCCGGGTCGCCGGGCAGCAGCTGCTGCAGCCCGAAGATCAGCATCGAGACGAACAGCAGCGTCGGCAGCAGCGTCG
Organism: Rhizobacter sp. P3_B12; assembly: GCF_056402895.1. Taxonomy (NCBI): domain Bacteria; kingdom Pseudomonadati; phylum Pseudomonadota; class Betaproteobacteria; order Burkholderiales; family Sphaerotilaceae; genus Rhizobacter; species Rhizobacter sp. P3_B12. The sequence continues at coordinate 7,735 of NZ_JBFUGN010000111.1, forward strand.
CGACGCGCTTGACGAGGTACTCGAACATCAGCGGGTCACGGCGCGAATTTGAGGCCGCTGACGCGCAGCAGGCCGTCGGGCACGTTGCGCACGCCGCCGAGCTTCGCGTTGTAGGCCCACAGCCAGTTGCGGTGGTACAGGTAGACGATCGGGCGCTCCTTCAGCACGCGGGCGGCGATCTGCTCGAACACCTTCTTGCGCTCGGCGGGGTCGCGCAGTTCGCGCGAGCGGGTCAGCAGCGCATCGGTCTCGGCATCGCAATACCCGGCGTAGTTCAGCGGCTGCTTGCAGCCGTGGAAGCTGAACAGGTTGCCGTCCGGATCGGCGCGGCCGCTCCACGCCAGCACCAGCGCCTCGAAGTCGCCCTTGTCGGCCATGTTCAGCGAGGTCGCGAACTCGGCGGCCTGGATCTTCACGTCGAAGCCGGCCTCGCGCGTCATCGCCTGCACCACCAGCGCCAGGCGCTGCGCGTCCGACGTGGTCGGCGCCACCAGCGTGAAGCTCGGGTTCGGGATGCCGGCTTCCTTCAGCAGGGCCTTGGCGCGAGGAATGTCGCGCCTGGGCACCGGCACGTTCTTCGCGTACCAGGCGTTGCCCGGCGCGACCCACTGGTTGCCCACCGTCGCCTCGTTGTCCATCACCACCTGCGCGATGCCCTGGCGGTCGAGCGAGAGCTCGAAGGCCTCGCGCACGCGGGCGTCGCGGCCCAGCGGGTTCTGCTTCGCCTTGTCGCTCTTGGCCAGGTTGATCGTGATGCCCTGGTAGCCGATCTCGGTGATGCGCGAGGTCTTCAGCTTCTTGTCGGACTGCAGCTTCTCCATGTCGCTGGAGGCGACGCGCTCGATGAAATCGAGCTGGCCGGATTTCAGGTTGGCCAGCCGCACCGTCGCGTCGGGGATCGGCGTGTAGACGATCTTGTCGAAGTGGATCGCGTCCTTGTTCCAGTACTGCGGCCAGCGCTCGAACACCATGCGGTCTTGCGCGACGCGCTCGACGAACCTGAACGGCCCGGCGCACACCGGCTTCGTGCCGAACTTGTCGCCGGCCGCCTGCGCCGCCTTCGGCGAGACCATCATGCCGGCGCGGTCGGCCAGCTGCGCGAGCAGCGGCGAGAACGGTGCCGACAGGTTCAGCTTCACCGTCAGCGGGTCCACCACGTCGACCGTCGCGACCGGCGCCAGCTCGCCGCGCCGGTTCGAGCCGGGCAGCGTCTTGTGGCGTTCGATGTTGAACTTGACGGCCGCGGCATCGAACTTCTCGYCGTCGTGGAAGGTCACGCCCGGGCGCAGCTTCAGCGTCAGCGTCTTGCTGTCGGCCGACCACTCGTAGCCGGTGGCCAGCTGCGGCTGGATCGCGAGCTTCTCGTCGACATCGAACAGCTTGTCGCACAGCGCGCTGAACACGACGCGGCCGACGAAGCTGCGCGAGAGCGACGGATCGAGCACGTCGGGGTCTTCGGCCAGGCCCACGCGCAGCGTCTGCGCCGGCGCGAGCAGCGGCGCGGCCGCCAGCAGCAGCGCGGGGATCCATCGGGTCATCGGATACGTCATCGTGAACTCCAGGAACAGATCAAGGGGTGGCTTGGATGAAGGCGGCCTGCAGGCGCGCGAGGCGGATGCTGGCCGGCGTGGTGGCGGCCGCGGGCTTGAGCGGCGCAAGCGCCGGCAGCTCGCGCCAGAAGTGGCAGGCGACCGCCTGGCCGTCGTGCAGCTCCAGGGCCGGCGCCTCTTGCGCGCAGCGCTCGCGCGCATGCGCACAGCGCGTGTGGAAGTGGCAGCCGCCCGGCGGGTTGACGGGGCTCGGCACGTCGCCGGCCAGCAGCACGCGCTGGCGCAGCAGGCCCGGCTCGGGCACCGGAATCGCCGACAGCAGCGCCTGCGTGTACGGGTGGCGCGGCGCCGCGAACAGCGTGCGCTTGTCGGCCAGCTCGACGACGCGGCCGAGGTACATCACCGCGACGCGCGTCGCGATGTGCTTGACCACCGCCAGGTCGTGCGCGATGAAGAGGTAGGCGATGCCGAAGCGCTGCTGCAGGTCCTGCAGCAGGTTCACCACCTGCGCCTGCACCGAGACATCGAGCGCCGACACCGCCTCGTCGCAGACGATCAGCTTCGGCTCGACCGCCAGCGCCCGCGCGATGCCGATGCGCTGGCGCTGGCCGCCGGAGAACTCGTGCGGAAAGCGCTGCGCATGCTCGGGCGCCAGGCCCACGGTGTGCAGCAGCTCGGCCACGCGCTCGCGGTGCCGGCCGGTGTGCAGGCCGTGCAGCATCAGCGGCTCGGTGAGCGTCTGGCCGACCGTCATGCGCGGGTTCAGCGACGAGAACGGGTCCTGGAAGATGATCTGCATCGCGCGGCGCTGCGCGCGCAATGCGGCGGCATCGAGCGCGCCGAGATCCTGCCCGTCGAACCGCACCTGCCCCGCGCTCGGCTCGATCAGCCGCAGCACCAGCCGGCCGAGCGTCGACTTGCCGCAGCCCGATTCGCCGACCACGCCGAGCGTCTCGCCGCGCGCGATCGTGAGGTCGATGCCGTCGACCGCGCGCACCGCGCCCYTCGCACGCCCGAACAGCCCGCGGCGCACCGGGAAGTGCTTGACCAGGCCGTCCACCTTCAACAACGGATCGCCGATGGGATCGCTCATGGCAACGGTGCCCTCCAGCACGCCGCCTCATGGCGCGGTGCCAGTTCGTACAACTCCGGCGCCGCCTCGCGGCAGCGCGGCTCGGCGAACGGGCAGCGCTCGGCGAAGCCGCAGCCCGGCGGGCGGCGCAGCGGGCTCGGCACCTGGCCGTCGATCGACGCGAGCCGCGTGCGCTCGCCGTCGAGCCGCGGCACCGAGCCGAGCAGGCCGATCGTGTACGGGTGCTGCGGCGCTTCGAACAGCGCCTGCACCGGCGCGCGCTCGACGATGCGCCCGGCATACATCACGACCACCTCGTCGGCCACCTCGGCGACGACGCCGAGGTCGTGCGTGATCAGGATGACGGCGGTGCCGGTCTCCTGTTGCAGCGAGCGCATCAGCGCGAGGATCTGCGCCTGGATCGTCACGTCGAGCGCGGTGGTCGGCTCGTCGGCGATCAGCAGCCGCGGCTCGCAGGCC
>NZ_JBFUGN010000112.1:0-10779 GCF_056402895.1 Rhizobacter sp. P3_B12
CGTCAGCAGTTCCGCGGTGATGCCGGCGCCGGCGCCGCTGCCGATGATCGCGACATCGCACAGCAGGGTCGGCGGGACGGCGCCACGCGAGCCGCCGAGAACGCGCCAGCCACGCTGGAGCCCTTGCTGGATCGGATCGTCGAGCTTGCTCATCAGATGTCGCGAGGTCCCGGGTAGCCGATCGCGGGCCATGCCGCGGGGTCGGAGAAGTAGGCGCCGTTGGTGATGTCGCGCAGCGCGTGGTAGATCTGCTGGCGCACCGCCAGGCGCGACAGGCGCATGCCTTGCAGCGATTGCTGCACCTCGTCGATGCCGGCTTCGCTCCAGGGTGAGGAGAGCCCGGCCAGCAGGCGGCGGCCGGGTGCGGTGCTCAGGATGCCCAGCAGCTGCGCGAGTTCCTTCTGCACTTCGGGAGCGAAGCCGCCGATGGTGGCCTGCACGCGTTCGAGGTGGGCGTCCAGCGCGGCTGCTTGCGCGGCCCCCCCGGGCAGCACGCCGTCGAGCACGGCTTGGGCCACGGCGGTGAACAGCGCACGGCTGTCGGCATCCAGCGTCGCCGCCGGCGGGCCGGGCCGCATCAGCACGAGGCCGCCGGCCACCGCGGCCAGCGTCAGCGAGGCGACTGCGCCGATCTGGAGGAGCTTGCGTCTTTGCATGTGGATGGCGGAATGCGGGCGCAGTGTTGCATCATTCGGCGCAGCCGCCGTAGAGGCACGGGACTAGCCCGACCTCTCGTAAACCCGCAACGTGCAACGAGCTTCGCCATGGCCGCGTCGAGCGAGAACATCCTTCAGCATCTGTCGGCGGTGGAATCCGAGCGCCGGCGGCGCATGGGGAATCCCTCGCTGCAAGCGCGCGTGACGGCCGTGAAGACCTACCAGCAACGGCGGTTCGCGCACACCTACGCGGACCTGCTGGCGTCGTCGCGCTACCGGGACGTGGCGCGGTTCTTTCTCGACGAGCTGTACGGCCCGAAGGACTTCGCCGAACGCGACGCGCAGTTCGCGCGGGTGGTGCCGGCGTTGACGCGGCTCTTCCCGAGCGACGTGCTGTCGACGGTGGAATCGCTGGCGGCGCTGCACGCCTTGTCGGAGTCGCTGGACAGCGCGATGGGCGACGCCGTCGCCGGGACTGCGGTGGAGGCAGCCGACTACCTGGCGGCGTGGCAGGCCTGCGGACGCCGGGCCGACCGCGAGCGGCAGGTGGCCCTGACCGTGAAGATCGGCGAATCGCTCGACCAGCTGACGAGGCGCCTGCTGCTGCGCCAGAGCCTGCGCATGATGCGGGTGCCGGCGCGCGCGGCAGGGTTGTCGTCGCTTCAATCGTTCCTGGAGTCCGGCTTCGACACCTTCCACGCGATGCGCGGCGCAGCGGAGTTCCTGAAGACCGTCCACTCGCGCGAGACGACGCTGATGCAGGCACTCTTCGTGCCGGACGCTGTCGCCGACGGGACACCGGCACAAGCGGCGGCGCTAGGACAACTACCGTAGCCGTGCGGCGCGGCCGGCCCGCACCATTGCAGGCCCTGCCTGTCCGCGAGTGCCGCATCGATGCAACGTCCCTGGCTCGATCACTATCCTCCTGGCGTTCCCGCCGAGATCGACGCGTCGGCGTACCGATCGCTGGTCGAGTTGCTGGACGAATCGTTCCGCCAGCATGCCTCGCGCGATGCGGCGGTGTGCATGGAGCGACGCCTGACCTTCCGCGAGATCGACGAGATGTCGTCGTCGCTGGGGGCGTGGCTGCAGGCGCGCGGCATGGCGCGCGGCGCTCGGGTGGCGCTGATGATGCCGAACGTGCTGCAGTACCCGGTGGCCATTGCAGCCGTGCTGCGCGCCGGCTACACCGTGGTGAACGTGAACCCGCTGTACACCGCGCGCGAGCTGGAGCATCAGCTGAGCGACTCCGGTGCCGAGGCCATCATCGTGCTCGAGAACTTCGCGCACACGCTGCAGGAGGTGATGGCTCGCACACCGTTGCGGCACGTGGTGCTGGCATCGATGGGCGACCTGCTGGGCTTCGCAAAGGGCCAGTTGGTGAACTTCGTCGTGCGGCATGTCCGCAAGATGGTGCCCGAGTTCGATCTTCGTGCTCCGGCCGGCGGCTCGGTCACGCGATTCAACCTGGCGTTGGCCGAGGGCACGCGGATGTCGCTGCGGCATGTGGAGTTGGGACCGGACGATGTGGCGTTCCTGCAGTACACCGGGGGAACGACGGGCGTCTCGAAGGGTGCCGTGCTGCTGCACCGCAACGTGGTGGCGAACATCCTGCAGTCGCAGGCCTGGTTCCAGCCGATGCTCGACAAGGTGGGCGATCGGCAGATCGTCACGGTGTGCGCGCTGCCGCTGTATCACATCTTCGCGCTGACCGCGTGCTACATGCTCGGCGCACGGCTCGGCATGCTGAACGTGCTGATTCCGAATCCGCGTGACATCCCCGGCTTCGTGAAGGTGCTGAAGCGGCAACGCATCAACATGTTCCCTGCAGTGAACACGCTGTTCAATGCGTTGGCGAACGATGCGGATTTCAGGCGCCTGGATTTCGCGGACCTGGTGATCTCCAATGGCGGCGGCATGGCGGTCCAGCGCGCGACGGCCGAGCAATGGCAACGCGTCACCGGGTGCCCGATCGTCGAGGGCTACGGGTTGTCGGAGACGTCGCCGGTGGCGACGATCAATCGCTTCGACGAGCCGGAGTTCACCGGGTCGATCGGCCTGCCTGTGCCCTCGACGGAGATCGCGATCCGCGATGACGCGGGTGGCGCCGTGCCGCAGGGTCAGTCGGGCGAGATCTGCATCCGCGGGCCCCAGGTGATGGCCGGCTATTGGAATCGCCCGGATGAGACGCGCCTGGTGATGACGGACGATGGATTCTTCCGCTCGGGCGACATCGGCGTGATGGACGAACGGGGCTATGTGCGAATCGTCGATCGGAAGAAAGACATGATCCTGGTGTCCGGCTTCAACGTCTACCCGACCGAGATCGAGCAGGTGGTGAGCCAGCATCCGGCCGTGCTGGAATGCGCAGCTGTGGGTGTGGCGGACGCGAAGTCTGGTGAAGCAGTGAAGCTGTTCGTGGTCAGGCGGGATTCGACGCTGACGGAAGACGATCTGGCGGCCTATTGCCGGGAGAACTTCACCGCCTACAAGCGGCCCAGGCACATCGAATTTCGCGATGATCTGCCTAAATCGAATGTCGGGAAGATATTGCGGCGGGAGTTGCGGACGGTGTGATCGCTCGTTTGGCGTGATGGCTCGTTTGAGCCATTTGGTCCGTTTACCGGGAATCGCTGGCCGCAAAAGCGAAACCCCCGACGCCTTGGGAGGCGACGGGGGTTGGCAATTAATAGCCTGACGATGTCCTACTTTCACACGGGAACCCGCACTATCATCGGCGCTGAGGCGTTTCACTGTCCTGTTCGGGATGGGAAGGAGTGGGACCACCTCGCTATGGTCATCAGGCTTAACTTGTTGCTGCCGAGCATTCCTTTGGGGGGAAGTGCTTTGCAGCCAATTCGTAGAGTCGGTGCTTGTGGATTGAGGTCACACAAGCGGAATCAGCATTTGATTGGGTTGAACTTGATTGCGTTCAAGGATATTCGTTGGAAGAACTGCACAACGCTTGTCCTCAGACAGACTTTGATCGTTGGATCAAAGTTATAGGGTCAAGCCTCACGAGCAATTAGTACTGGTTAGCTTAACGCATTACTGCGCTTCCACACCCAGCCTATCAACGTCCTGGTCTCGAACGACTCTTCAGGGGGCTCAAGGCCCCGGCAAGACTCATCTTGAGACGAGTTTCCCGCTTAGATGCTTTCAGCGGTTATCTCTTCCGCACATAGCTACTCGGCGATGCCACTGGCGTGACAACCGATACACCAGAGGTGCGTCCACTCCGGTCCTCTCGTACTAGGAGCAGGCTCTCTCAATCTTGCAGCGCCCACGGAAGATAGGGACCAAACTGTCTCACGACGTTTTAAACCCAGCTCACGTACCTCTTTAAATGGCGAACAGCCATACCCTTGGGACCGGCTACAGCCCCAGGATGAGATGAGCCGACATCGAGGTGCCAAACACCGCCGTCGATATGAACTCTTGGGCGGTATCAGCCTGTTATCCCCAGAGTACCTTTTATCCGTTGAGCGATGGCCCTTCCATACAGAACCACCGGATCACTTTGTCCTACTTTCGTACCTGCTCGACTTGTCAGTCTCGCAGTCAAGCACGCTTATGCCAATGCACTATCACCACGATTTCCGACCGTGGCTAGCGTACCTTCGAACTCCTCCGTTACGCTTTGGGAGGAGACCGCCCCAGTCAAACTGCCCACCATACACTGTCCCCAACCCGGATCACGGGCCAAGGTTAGAACCTCAAACACACCAGGGTGGTATTTCAACGTTGGCTCCACGACACCTAGCGGCACCGCTTCAAAGCCTCCCACCTATCCTACACAGATCTGTTCAAAGTCCAATGTAAAGCTACAGTAAAGGTTCATGGGGTCTTTCCGTCTTTCCGCGGGGAGATTGCATCATCACAAACATTTCAACTTCGCTGAGTCTCTGGAGGAGACAGTGTGGCCATCGTTACGCCATTCGTGCAGGTCGGAACTTACCCGACAAGGAATTTCGCTACCTTAGGACCGTTATAGTTACGGCCGCCGTTTACTGGGACTTCAGTCAAGAGCTTGCACCCCATCATTTAATCTTCCAGCACCGGGCAGGCGTCACACCCTATACGTCGACTTTCGTCTTTGCAGAGTGCTGTGTTTTTAATAAACAGTCGCAGCCACCGATTCTCTGCGGCCTCATTGGGCTCCCCAAGTAAATGGTTCACCTACTAAAGGCACACCTTCTTCCGAAGTTACGGTGTCAATTTGCCGAGTTCCTTCTCCAGAGTTCTCTCAAGCGCCTTAGAATACTCATCTCGCGCACCAGTGTCGGTTTGCGGTACGGTCGTATGCAGCTGAAGCTTAGTGGCTTTTCCTGGAAGCAGGGTATCACTCACTTCGGAGGCAAGCCTCCTCGTTATCACGCCTCATCTAAACCCCCCGGATTTGCCTAAGGGGCATGACTACACGCTTGAACCGGGACATCCAACACCCGGCTGAGCTAACCTTCTCCGTCCCCACATCGCACTGCATATCGGTACAGGAATATTGACCTGTTTCCCATCAGCTACGCATCTCTGCCTCGCCTTAGGGGCCGACTCACCCTACGCCGATGAACGTTGCGTAGGAAACCTTGCGCTTTCGGCGAGGGGGCTTTTCACCCCCTTTAACGCTACTCATGTCAGCATTCGCACTTCTGATACCTCCAGCAGCCTTCACAAGCCACCTTCACAGGCTTACAGAACGCTCTCCTACCACGTACGCTTGCGCGCACATCCGCAGCTTCGGTAACTGGCTTAGCCCCGTTACATCTTCCGCGCAGGACGACTCGATCAGTGAGCTATTACGCTTTCTTTAAATGATGGCTGCTTCTAAGCCAACATCCTGACTGTTTTAGCCTTCCCACTTCGTTTCCCACTTAGCCAATTTTGGGGACCTTAGCTGGCGGTCTGGGTTGTTTCCCTCTTGTGTCCGGACGTTAGCACCCGGTGCACTGTCTCCCAAGCTGTACTCATCGGTATTCGGAGTTTGCAATGGTTTGGTAAGTCGCCATGACCCCCTAGCCATAACAGTGCTCTACCCCCGACGGTAATACTTGAGGCACTACCTAAATAGTTTTCGGAGAGAACCAGCTATTTCCAAGTTTGTTTAGCCTTTCACCCCTATCCACAGCTCATCCGCTAGTTTTGCAACACTAGTCGGTTCGGACCTCCAGCAGGTGTTACCCTACCTTCATCCTGGCCATGGATAGATCACTTGGTTTCGGGTCTACACCCAGCGACTGAACGCCCTATTCGGACTCGATTTCTCTACGGCTTCCCTATTCGGTTAACCTTGCCACTGAATGTAAGTCGCTGACCCATTATACAAAAGGTACGCCGTCACCCTTGCGGGCTCCGACTGTTTGTATGCATGCGGTTTCAGGATCTATTTCACTCCCCTCCCGGGGTTCTTTTCGCCTTTCCCTCACGGTACTAGTTCACTATCGGTCGATTACGAGTATTTAGCCTTGGAGGATGGTCCCCCCATATTCAGACAGGATTACACGTGTCCCGCCCTACTTGTCGCACGCCTAGTTCCACACCCTACATTTTTCATACGGGGCTATCACCCGCTATGGCCGGACTTTCCATTCCGTTCTGATATGCAAGATGCTAAAACGTGCAGGCTCTTCCGATTTCGCTCGCCACTACTTTCGGAATCTCGGTTGATGTCTTTTCCTCGAGCTACTGAGATGTTTCAGTTCACCCGGTTCGCCTCGCATACCTATGTATTCAGTATGCGATGACCTTACGGTCGGGTTTCCCCATTCGGAAATCTCCGGATCAAAGCTAATTTGCCAGCTCCCCGAAGCTTATCGCAGGCTATCACGTCCTTCGTCGCCTGTAATCGCCAAGGCATCCACCACATGCACTTAGTCACTTGACCCTATAACTTTGACGCCTGTTCTTCACAAGCATCGGTCAATGACTGTTTGAGTATTTCGCGTTATGCCGTTCTTCAAAACTCGCTTCAATCAATTTCTTGATCAACTCAAGTTGAATATCTGTTGACGCAATCAAGTTCGTCATCGGCGGCACGGTGCTTCCCTTTCGGTCTGCTTTCCGCCGACAACGCTGATTTTCGACTCTACAAATTGTTAAAGAGCAACAGCCGATTCTTTCGAACCGCTGACGACAACAGCCTGGTGAAATGATTCACCAAGCTGCTTGCGTCAGCGTCGATTTCTTCTACTTCAAGAGATGGTGGAGGATGACGGGATCGAACCGACGACCCCCTGCTTGCAAAGCAGGTGCTCTCCCAGCTGAGCTAATCCCCCGATGGAAGTTGGTGGGTCTAGTTGGGCTCGAACCAACGACCCCCGCCTTATCAAGACGGTGCTCTAACCAGCTGAGCTACAGACCCTTGTTCCGGATTGAACCGTTCTCTTGAACTGTTGTCACAACAGCCGATAAGCGTGGGCGCTAGAAATTGAGCACCATTTTTTCCAGAAAGGAGGTGATCCAGCCGCACCTTCCGATACGGCTACCTTGTTACGACTTCACCCCAGTCACGAACCCTGCCGTGGTAATCGCCCCCCTTGCGGTTAGGCTAACTACTTCTGGCAGAACCCGCTCCCATGGTGTGACGGGCGGTGTGTACAAGACCCGGGAACGTATTCACCGCGGCAAGCTGATCCGCGATTACTAGCGATTCCGACTTCACGCAGTCGAGTTGCAGACTGCGATCCGGACTACGACCGGTTTTCTGAGATTAGCTCCCCCTCGCGGGTTGGCAGCCCTCTGTACCGGCCATTGTATGACGTGTGTAGCCCTACCCATAAGGGCCATGATGACCTGACGTCATCCCCACCTTCCTCCGGTTTGTCACCGGCAGTCTCATTAGAGTGCCCTTGCGTAGCAACTAATGATAAGGGTTGCGCTCGTTGCGGGACTTAACCCAACATCTCACGACACGAGCTGACGACGGCCATGCAGCACCTGTGTTCTAGCTCTCTTTCGAGCACGAAACCATCTCTGGTAACTTCTAGACATGTCAAGGGTAGGTAAGGTTTTTCGCGTTGCATCGAATTAAACCACATCATCCACCGCTTGTGCGGGTCCCCGTCAATTCCTTTGAGTTTCAACCTTGCGGCCGTACTCCCCAGGCGGTCAACTTCACGCGTTAGCTTCGTTACTGAACAGCAAGCCGTCCAACAACCAGTTGACATCGTTTAGGGCGTGGACTACCAGGGTATCTAATCCTGTTTGCTCCCCACGCTTTCGTGCATGAGCGTCAGTACAGGTCCAGGGGATTGCCTTCGCCATCGGTGTTCCTCCGCATATCTACGCATTTCACTGCTACACGCGGAATTCCATCCCCCTCTACCGTACTCTAGCCATGCAGTCACAAATGCAGTTCCCAGGTTGAGCCCGGGGATTTCACATCTGTCTTGCATAGCCGCCTGCGCACGCTTTACGCCCAGTAATTCCGATTAACGCTTGCACCCTACGTATTACCGCGGCTGCTGGCACGTAGTTAGCCGGTGCTTATTCTTCAGGTACCGTCATTAGTCCAATTTATTAGATCAGACCGTTTCTTCCCTGACAAAAGCGGTTTACAACCCGAAGGCCTTCTTCCCGCACGCGGCATGGCTGGATCAGGCTTGCGCCCATTGTCCAAAATTCCCCACTGCTGCCTCCCGTAGGAGTCTGGGCCGTGTCTCAGTCCCAGTGTGGCTGGTCGTCCTCTCAGACCAGCTACAGATCGTCGCCTTGGTAGGCCTTTACCCCACCAACTAGCTAATCTGATATCGGCCGCTCCAATTGCGCGAGGTCTTGCGATCCCCCGCTTTCACCCTCAGGTCGTATGCGGTATTAATCCGGCTTTCGCCGGGCTATCCCCCACAACTGGGCACGTTCCGATATATTACTCACCCGTTCGCCACTCGCCACCAGGATTGCTCCCGTGCTGCCGTTCGACTTGCATGTGTAAGGCATGCCGCCAGCGTTCAATCTGAGCCAGGATCAAACTCTTCAGTTCGATCTTGATAATTTACTCAATGAATTGAAGTGAACTTCACTTCATGAGCGTTTAAGGTCCATGAGACCTCGAGTCTTTCGACTCTTCGGCACTCGCCTTCCAACGCCCACACTTATCGGCTGTATGTTTTTAAAGAGCTGCAATCCGGTCAAACCGTCTTGCTTTGCTGTCCGATCTATCTCGTTCAGCGCAGCCTTAGACTGTAGCACCTTTTTGCTCGACTTCAACAACTTGTTTGATTTTTTTCTGCCGCCGCTTTCGCCGCCTGCCGAAACCAATCTGTTGTTGGGTCGCTTCGTTGATCAGTGATCAGCGAAGACCACGACTATAGCATCGATTTTTCGGCCTTCGCACCGCTGTCACGAAATTACTGATGAATACCGACGGCCTGCAAGCTGGCCTGGGCCCGGCGGCACACCGATGCCGGGTCTTCGCTGTTCAGGATCGTCGGCAACAGCGGGGCCAGGCGCCGCGTGTCCGCCCGCAGCACCCGCTGCTTGATCGAGGAGATCTGCGACGGGTGCATCGAGAAATTGCGCAGCCCCATCGCCAGCAACAGGTCGGTGAACTCGGGGTCTCCGGCCATCTCGCCGCATACGCTGACGCCCTTGCCTGCCGCCCGTGCGTAGGCGATCGTCTGCGCGATCAGCCCCAGCACGGCCGGGTGCCACGGGTCATAGAGGTGCGACACCGCCTCGTCGGCGCGATCGATCGCCAGCGTGTACTGGATCAGGTCATTGGTGCCGATCGACACGAAGTCGAAGTGCTTCAGCAGCAGCGGCAATGCGAGCGCCGCCGCCGGCACTTCGATCATCGCGCCCACCTCGACCGGACCGCAGGGTCTGCCCGCGTCCGCCAGCTGTTGCCGCGCCCGCTCCAGCGCCTCCAGGAACATCCGCACCTCACTGAGATGCGCCACCATCGGCACGAGGATGCGCACCGGCCCGACGGCGGCCRCCCGCAAGATCGCCCTCAGCTGCTGCCTGAACATGCCGGGCTCGGAAAGGCTCCAGCGGATCGCCCGCAGCCCGAGCGCCGGATTCAACGCATGCTCGTGGCGCAGTTCATTGACCGACATGCGGTCGAGTTGCTTGTCGGCACCGATGTCGACGGTGCGGATCGTCACCGGCAGCCCCCGCATCGCCCCGATGGCCGCCCGATACGCCTCGTACTGCTCGTCCTCGCCCGGCAGTTCGCTGCCGCGGTTCATGAACAGGAACTCGCTGCGGAACAGCCCCACGCCGACCGCGCCCGCCTCCAGCGCCCCGATGGCGTCCACCGGCAGCTCGATGTTGGCCTGCAGCTCCACGCGCTCGCCATCCATCGTCACGGCCGGCGTGTGCCGCAGCCGCGCCAGGCGATCCCGCTCGAGCCCGCTCTGCCGCTGCCGGAACCGGTATTCCTCCAGCACGATCGGCGACGGGTTGACGATCACCGCCCCGCAGTCGCCGTCGATCACCACCCAGTCGTCCTGGCGGATGATGTGACTCGCCTCGCGGGCCCCGACCACCGCCGGGATGTCCATGCTGCGCGCGACGATCGCGGTGTGCGAGGTCTTCCCGCCCACGTCGGTGATGAACCCGGTGAAGATGCTTCGCTTGAACTGCAGCATGTCGGCCGGCGCGATGTCGTTCGCGACCAGCACCAGCGGATCCTCGCCGCCGAAATCCCGTGGACTCACGCCCGGCGCCGGCGCGGAATCCGACAGCGGCCCGCGTGCCATCGCCCGCAGCAGCCGCTCGACCACCTGCTCCAGGTCGGCCTTGCGCTCGCGCAGGTAGTCGTCCTCCATCTCGTCGAACTGGCGCGCCAGCACCTCGAGCTGGGCCGACAGCGCCCACTCGCCGTTGTAGTGGCGCTCCTGGATCCAGTTCTTGGTGGCCCCGGTCAGCGAGTCGTCGTGCAGCAGCATCAGGTGCACGTCGAGCAGCGCCGACAGCTCGCCCGGTGCGTCCGCCGGCAGCTCGCGCTGCAGCGTCGTCAACTCCTGCGCGACCGCATCGCGCGCGGTGCGCAGCCGCTCGATCTCGGAGTCGACCTGCGACGCCTCGATGAAATAGTGCGCAACGTCGACGCGGCTCGACGCGACCATCACCGCGCGGCCGATCGCGACACCCCGTGATACCGGCAATCCGAAGACCTGGAAGC
>NZ_JBFUGN010000113.1:0-10705 GCF_056402895.1 Rhizobacter sp. P3_B12
CACTACGACTCGATGATCGCCAAGCTGATCGTCTGGGGCGCCGACCGCGCGCAGGCGTTGGCGCGGCTGGATGCGGCGCTCGCGCAGACGCACATCGTCGGGCTGCACACCAACGTCGCGTTCCTGCGGCGGGTGGTCGCGAGCCGGTCGTTCGCGACGGCCGACCTCGACACCGCGCTGATCGAGCGCGAACGCGTGGCGTTGTTCGAGGCGCCGCCGTTGCCGCTCGAGTGCGTCGCGGCTGGCGTCGTCGCGCACGCGATCGCGGCCGAGGCGGCGCTGCAGACCGACGACCCGTGGTCGCGGCGCGACGGCTGGCGGATGCACGGTGGCGCACAGCGGCGCTTCGACATCGAGCTGCAGGGCACGCACCACACGGTGATGCTGGAGCGCAACCACCGCGGCGCGATGGCGCTGGCGATCGGCGCCGAACGGCATGCGTTCGAGGCGCAGGCCTTGTCGGCGGACCGGCATGCGGTGGTGGTCGGCGGGCGGCGCTGGGTGCTGAGCGTCTACGCGGTCGGCGAGCGCATCGCGGTGTTCGCACCCGAGGGCTCGGCGCTCGCGAGCGAGGTCGACCTGCTGGCGCATGCCGGCGACGGCGCGGCCGAAGGCGGCCGGCTGACCGCGCCGATGCCCGGCAAGGTGGTGGCCTTTCTCGCGAAGGTGGGCGACCAGGTCAAGCAGGGCCAGCCGCTCGCGGTGCTGGAGGCGATGAAGATGGAGCACACGATCACCGCGCCGCGCGACGGCACGGTGCAGGAGTTGCTCTATTCAGCCGGCGATCAGGTGGGCGAAGGTGGCGAACTGCTGCGCCTGGCGTAGCCCGGACGCCAATCCGGGACTGCATGACCAACGAACCCGGATTGGCATCCGGGCTACGTCAGTGGCGACCCGATCCCAGGCGCAGCCAGCTCGACGGCTTGTGCCAGCGCGCGCCGGTGGTGTCTGGCTCCGCCGGCTCCAGCTCGGCCGGCTGCGTGATGCCGAAGCCGCTGGTGTCGCGGGCCCAGGCCAGGTCCTGCTTCGCCGCGGCGCGCGGTGTGGCGGGCTTGGCGGACGCTTTCGGGGGGGGTGTCGGCACAGGCCGTTCCGGCACGATGCGCGGGCGGGACGCCTTCTTCGCCTCGGGCCGGGCAACGGCCCACTGCCGGGCCAGCGATTCCAGTTCGGGTTGGCCGGAAGCCTGGCACACGAAGAGGATCTCGCGGGCTTCGTCGGGCTGCCGCAGCATCACTTCGACGTCGATGCCTTCCCCGAGCCATTGCTTCAAGCCGAAGTGGATGCGGGTGGCGATGCGAAGTTCGGCGGGTGTGGACACGACATGCTCCAGTCAGTTCAGGTATCTTCGACAGCGCCCTCCCGGCTCGCCATCCCCGGACAAAGGGGGGTGTGGCACGCAGACCTTCCTATCGAGACTTAAGTCATGATTCCAACCCATGTCACGCTGGTCGATGTGAGCCCACGCGACGGACTGCAGAACGAAGCGAAGCAGGTCGACGCTGCGCACAAGATCGAATTGGTGCACCGGCTGCAGGCGGCCGGGCTGCGCGAGATCGAGGTCACCAGCTTCGTGAGCCCCAAGTGGGTGCCGCAGATGGCCGACAACGCCGAGGTGATGGCCGGGCTGCAGCGCAAGCCGGGCGTGCGCTACTCGGTGCTGACGCCGAACCTGCGCGGCTTCGAGGCGGCGCTCGCGACCCAGCCCGACGAGATCGTCGTGTTCGCGGCCGCCAGCGAGGCCTTCAGCCAGCGCAACATCAACTGCAGCATCGACGAGAGCATCGAGCGCTTCCGCCCGGTGGTCGAGGCGGCGCATGCGAACGGCATCAAGGTGCGCGGCGCGATCTCGTGCGCGCTCGGCTGCCCGTACCAGGGCGAGGTCAGCCCGGACGAGGTCGAACGCGTCGTGCGGCTGATGCGCGGCATCGGCGTCGACCACTGCGGCGTGGCCGACACCATCGGCGTCGGCACGCCGAAGCGGGTGCAGGCCGCGCTGGAGCGCGCGCTGCGCCACTACCCGCTGGTGGAGGTGAGCGGGCATTTCCACGACACCTACGGCCAGGCGCTGGCCAACATCTACGCCAGCCTCGAGCTGGGCGTGCACACCTTCGATGCCAGCGTCGCCGGCCTGGGCGGCTGCCCGTATGCGAAGGGCGCGACCGGCAACGTGGCGACCGAGGATGTGCTGTTCATGCTCGACGGGCTGGGCATCGACACCGGGATCGACCTGAACGCGCTGGTCGATGCCGGCAACTACATCTCGCAGGTGCTGGGCCGCGCGCCGGTGTCGCGCGCGGGCAAGGCCTTGCTGGCGAAGCGGGCGGCTGCGGCGGAGGCGAAGGCATGAGCGATTCCACGGTGATGCCGGAGCAGCCGGAAGGCTTCCGCCACGTCAGCGCGGTGCTGGGCACCTTGGGCCATCCGCACGCGCCGATCCTGCTCGAGGTGAATGCGCGCACCGCGCAGGAGGCGGCTGATGCGCTGGGCGTGCAGCTCGGCCAGATCGCGAAGAGCGTGATCTTCCGGCGCCGTGCCGACGACGTCGCGGTGCTGGTCGTGACCTCGGGCGACCGCCGTGTCGACGAGAAGAAGGTGGCGGCGCTGGCCGGCCCGCTCGGCCGCGCCGATGCCGATTTCGTGAAGGCGCACACCGGTTTCACGATCGGCGGCGTGTCGCCGGTCGGCCATGCGAATGCGCCGGTGACGCTGATCGATCGCGAGTTGCTGCGCTTCGACGAGATCTGGGCGGCGGCCGGGCATCCGAAAGGCGTGTTCAGGCTGAGCCCCACCGAGCTGCAGGCGCTGACGCAGGCGCCACTGGCTGATGTGACGTGATGTGTGACCTGACGTGATCGACCTCACGTAATACCCCGACGGCCCTGCCGACCAACGCACAGCTCCACTTCCGCAGGCTGCGCCATGACCTCCCGCATCGATCGCCGTTCCTTCCTGTCGACCGCCGCCCTGGCCGCGCTCGGCCACACCGTGCCGCTGCGCGCTGCGCCGGCGGCGCCGGGCCACGCGCTGGTGGGCAACACACTGGAAGGGCATCGCTACGAGCTGGCACAGGACGCCGGCAAGGCGGTGCTGGTGTTCTTCTGGTCGACCGATTGCGCGGTGTGCCGCGACAAGATGCCCGAACTGCGCGCGAACTACGAGGCCTGGCGCGACAAGCCGTTCCAGCTGGTGGCGGTGAGCCTCGACCGCAGCTTGGCGGCGGTGCGCGAGTACGACGCGATCCTGAACCGCGTCGTGCCGATGAAGCAGCAGTTCCCGATGCTGTGGCGCGCCGATGCGACGCACCGCGACGATTTCGGCGCGATGGCGCAGACGCCCACCTCGTTCATCCTCGACAAGCAGCACCGCGAGGTGAAGCAGGTCCGCGGCCGCATCGATGCCACGCTGTGGGACGACATTGCCGAACTGGTGCTCACCTGATGGATCCAGTGGCCGCCGTCCCCAGCCCCTGCGTGAACATCTGTCGCATGGAGGCGTCCAGCGGGCTGTGCGCCGGCTGCTGGCGCACGATCGACGAGATCGCGGCGTGGTCGAAGATGGACGACGACGGCAAGCGCCAGGTCTGGCAGGCCATCGAGTTGCGCAAGGCGGGTGCGCCGGTCGTCGATGAGGAGCGGTCGCGATGAAGCAACTCCGGTTCTGGTTCGACGTGATCTCGCCGTACGCCTACCTGGCGTTCGAGCGCCTGCCGCAGGTGCTGGAAGGGCATGGTGTCGAGGTGAGTTACCAGCCGGTGCTGTTCGCCGGGCTGTTGTCGCAATGGGGGCAGAAGGGCCCGGCCGAGATCGCTCCGAAGCGCGACTGGACCTACCGGCAGGTGGCGTGGCWCGCGCASCGGCACGGCATCCCGATGCAGATGCCGGCGCAGCATCCGTTCAACCCGCTCGCGCTGTTGCGCCTGGGCCTGGCCTGCTGTGGCCCGCTCGCGACGCCCAGCCGCTGGGTGTGCGAGCAGCTGATGCACCACGTGTGGCGCGGCGGCGCGGACGCGAACGATCCGCAGCGGCTGGCCGCGCTCGCGCAGCGGCTGCAGCCGGCGCTCGATCCGCAGGGCGACGAGGTCAAGGCCGCGCTGAAGGCGGCGACCGCGCAGGCGGTGTCGCTCGGCATCTTCGGCGTGCCGACGGTCGAGCTCGACGGCCGGTTGTTCTGGGGGCTCGACGGGTTGGACCTGCTGCAGAGCTGGCTGGCCGGCGATCCGTGGTTCGACGGCCCGGCGTGGGACGACGCGGCGCGGCAACCGGTGGGCATTCAGCGCAAGAAGTGATCAGGGCAGCAGGAGCCCCTGATCCAGCAGCTCCTGCACGATGCCGGCCTGCAGGCGATCCCGGCGACGCTTGGCCTCCTCGCGATGAGGGGCGTCTTGCGCCATCCAACGCTTGAATTCGACGAAGGTGGCCGGTGCGATCGTGCTCATCCACGCCATGCGACCGGTCGCCGAAACGACGGCATGCTCGAAGCGTGGTGCCGATGTCAGCACCGAGGCTCGGATGGCCTGGACCGGCCAGAGATCGCCTTCGTCCGAAGAAAAGCGGAACGGGTGCGGGTCGCCGTCGACCGCCTGGCGGCGCAGGAAATCGACCTCGAAGCCGCGCGCGTTGATGGCTGTCTCGTTCTGTCCTTCCTTGCGCTCGAATGTGGGGTCGGCCGTCTTCAGCACGTCGAGCATCGATGAATCGAGTTGCTGCAGGTCTGTCATGAACTGCACCCGGCGCCGTGCGTCCCAGAGCAGGTCGATGTCCTGCGTGGCCAATGCGCCCGGCACGATGCGAACGCCGGCGGCCGCTTCATACGCGTACAGCGCATGCGTGCCGACCACGGTGAAATGCGCCAGCAGATCAGCGTCCGCGAGCGCCTGCAGCACGCCGATCAGGAGCGAAGGCGCACGGCCCACCTTCAGCGCCTTGTTCATGCGTTCCGCTTCGTTCAAGGCCTCGCGCAGCGAGGCCAGGCGAGTCTCGACAACTTGCTTGCGGCTGGTGTACTCCGTGAAGATCTTTTCCGTGGCCGCGGAGCGAGCGCCCAGTCGCTCCTGGTTGCGCTGACGTGGCCGCGTCTTCACCAGGTACTCGTAGTCGCCTTCCTGCTTCCAGTACATCGAGCCGGCGTAGCTGCGTGCCTGCACCTGCACGCGGCGGAATTCGGCGAAGGTCGTCATCGAATCGATGGCCTGCCGCGCAGCGTTGTCCGACAGGGGCAGGTAGTTCATCACCRCAGAATAGCAAGACTTGGAAAATTGCGGTGAATCCAGGCAAATCAAGCACTTGCACTATGCCAAGTGAGCTCAGGGAAACTCCCAGGGCGGGTCATCCCTCGTTTCTCACGATGAGAAACGATTCGTCAGGGTTGTCACTGAACTTGTCAGCCGGCGTTCAGCTTGGCGTCAGGGATGGGTCAGAGGGCGTCGTGAAGATGCGGCACGCCTTGCCGTTCGGCAAGGAGCCTGACGACAAGGAGACATTCCAATGGCAACTGCAGTGGCCAAACCGGCGCGCAACCCCGCGGGGCCGATGACGCGCGAGGAGCGCAAGGTCATCTTCGCGTCCAGCCTCGGCACCGTGTTCGAGTGGTACGACTTCTACCTGTACGGCACGCTCGCCGCCATCATCGGCAAGCAGTTCTTCTCCAACCTCGACCCGGCGTCGCAGGTCATCTTCTCGCTGCTCGCGTTCGCGGCCGGCTTCATCGTGCGGCCGTTCGGCGCGCTGGTGTTCGGGCGGCTGGGCGACATGATCGGGCGCAAGTACACCTTCCTGGTGACGATCCTGATCATGGGCCTGTCGACCTTCATCGTCGGCGTGCTGCCGACCTATGCATCGATCGGCGTCGCCGCCCCGGTGATCCTGATCGGCCTGCGGCTGCTGCAGGGCCTGGCGCTCGGCGGCGAGTACGGCGGTGCCGCCACCTACGTGGCCGAGCACGCGCCGCACGGCAAGCGCGGAGCCTTCACCTCGTGGATCCAGACCACGGCGACGCTCGGGCTGTTCCTGTCGCTGCTGGTGATCCTGGGCACGCGCACCTGGATCGGCGAAGAAGCGTTCGCCGACTGGGGCTGGCGCATTCCGTTCCTGGTCTCGATTCTGCTGCTGGCCATCAGCGTGTGGATCCGCCTGTCGATGAACGAGTCGCCGGCCTTCAAGAAGATGAAGGAGGAGGGCAAGACCTCGAAGGCGCCGCTGACCGAGTCGTTCGGCCAGTGGAAGAACCTGAAGATCGTGATCCTGGCGCTGGTCGGGCTGACGATGGGCCAGGCGGTGGTCTGGTACACCGGCCAGTTCTACGCGCTGTTCTTCCTGACGGGCGCGCTGAAGGTCGACGGGCCCACCGCCAACGTGCTGATCGCCGCCGCGCTGCTGATCGGCACGCCCTTCTTCATCGTCTTCGGCACGCTGTCGGACAAGATCGGCCGCAAGCCGATCATCATGGCCGGCTGCCTGATCGCCGCGCTGACCTACTTCCCGCTGTTCAAGGCGCTGACCGAGACGGCCAACCCCGAGCTCGCGGCGGCCCAGAAGAGCGCCAAGGTCACGGTGACGGCCGACCCGTCGGAGTGCTCGTTCCAGTTCAACCCGACCGGCGTGGCCAAGTTCACCAGCTCGTGCGACATCGCCAAGCAGGTGCTGGCCGCAGGCTCGGTGAGCTACGAGAACGTGGCCGGCACCGGCCCGGCGAAGATCACGATCGGCGACAAGACGATCGAGTCCTTCGCATCGAAGGGCTTGCCGGCCGATGAAGCCAAGGCCAAGGACGCCGCCTTCAAGAAGGACGTGGCCGCGGCGCTGAAGGAGCACGGCTACCCGGCCAAGGCCAAGCCGATCTCCTTCATGAGCGGCCAGTGGTGGACGCTGGTGGCGATCCTGTCGGTGCTGGTGATCTATGTGACGATGGTCTACGGCCCGATCGCCGCGATGCTGGTGGAGATGTTCCCGACGCGCATCCGCTACACCTCGATGAGCCTGCCGTACCACATCGGCAACGGCTGGTTCGGCGGCCTGCTGCCGGCAACGGGCCTGGCGATCGTGGCGCAGACCGGGAACATGTACAACGGCCTGTGGTACCCGATCGTGTTCGCGTCGATCACCTTCGTGGTGGGCATGCTGTTCGTCAAGGAGACGAAGGACGTCGACATCTACGCGAGTGACTGAGTAGCCCCTCGAAGTCACCTCGCTGCGCGGGCTGTGGAAACACAGCCCGCGTTTGCTTTTGCGGTGCAGGAACCTCCTTCGGCCCGGGGTCACTCAGTCTTCATGAAAACCACCCGCTCCGCGATGGCGGCGCACATGTGCCTCCAGGCATATCCCATTCCCGAGGAGCCCTGCCGAGAGGTCGGCGCGACCGTCATCAAGTTCGAAGCGCGCGGACCTCGCTTTTGACGTGCATTGGCTTTCCTGCAGCGGTGGCGCTCATCCTGTCAAGCAAATTCCAGATCTCCATTCCGAAAGCCGTGCGTGAGAAGCAGAACTGGCAAGCCGGTCAGGAGTTCGTGTTCATCCCCAAAGGCATCGGTGTTCTGGTGATGCCGGTTCCCGAGCTTGCCGAGTTGGCGGGCATCGCCAAGGGCGCGTGCAAGAACGGTTATCGCGACCGCAAGGATCGCTATTGATGCTGGTCGTGTTCCGTTTCGAAGGCGGCGTAGTCGGGATCCCGGTTCACGCGGCTGTCACTGTCGTCGCGAGGGATTCCGTTCGCCGTGCGCGTCGAGATCGGCAGCCTCTTGAGACACCTCGATCAGGCAATCGCCGCACAGGCACCGGTCGTACGCCGACCGAAGCCGCGCCAGCGTCTCCGCGCTGAGCTTCACGCGGCTGCACCAGCACGGCCGGTCGTCATTCACACCGCAATGGAACGCCCGCTCGCAGCGCGGGCAGGTGCGGTCGTCGCCGCGGTCAGCCGGCAGCGCGTCCACGTTGCCGCCGCAGCAGCGCCGTCGCGAGTGCGAGGCCACCCAGCCACGCGAAGCCGAGCGCACCGCCGCCCTCGTCGTTGTTGTTGCCACCATTGCCGCCACCGTTCCCACCGCTCGGCGGCGGCGTCGTCACCACGCCGACCGCGCCCGAGAGCGCGACGGTGCGCGTGAACTTCGTGGTGGAGGTGCCGGGGTGCATGGTGATGGTCAGTGTGGCACTGTAGCCCGCGGTGTCCGCGGCGCTGAACGAGATCGTCGCACGGCAGGTGGCCGCGTTGGCGAGTTTCTGCGCGCTGCAGGTGTCGCTCTTCAGCGTGAAGCGGGCCGCACCGGTGCCACTGATCGCGACGCTGTCCACCGTCACCTGCCCGAAGGTCTTGCCGTTGGCCAGGTCGAGGTTCTGCGACACGGTCGGCGTGTTCACCGCGCTGGCCGAGAAGCTCAGCTCGGTCTCGCTGGCCTTCGGCGTGTCGGCGATGTAGGCGGCCAGGTCGGTCATCTGGTCCACGTCGAGCACCTGGAACTGCTTCATCTGGCTGAAGTTGTTCAGCGCATAGCCGAGGCGGTTCACCGCCGTTTCGGGGTCGATCGCGGCGAACTGGTCGTGCTGGCCGGTCGTCGAGAAGCTGACCTGGTCGCGCCGGTTCTGCACGGTGGTGTGGCAGCTGGTGCAGTTGCCGGTGAACGAGCGGCCCGTCTGGTTGATCGTGTCCTCGAACAGCAGCTTGCCGACCACGGGGTCGTAGTCCGCGTGCGCGGCGAAGGCGACCGCGGCCAGCACGGTGGCGAGGGCGGTGCGGGCAAGGATCGAGGCGTGCATGGCGGCATTTCCGATGGACATGAGCCGAAAACCCTGCAAGGGCCCTGCCACCTGCTGTGAGCCGCCGTTCCCCGTAGGACGGAGGCAGCACCGCCCCGGCAGGCGACCATTCGCGCCCGCTGGGTGCCACAGCGTGTCAGTCGCGTTGCGCGCCCTCACAGGCGACGCATTCGCTTACGCCGCGCGCGGCAGGCTCAACCCGCGGCGAACAGCCCCTTGTGCCTCTCGCGCAGCAGGTTCTTCTGCACCTTGCCCATC
The DNA here is from genome assembly GCF_056402895.1 of Rhizobacter sp. P3_B12. Lineage (NCBI taxonomy): Bacteria > Pseudomonadati > Pseudomonadota > Betaproteobacteria > Burkholderiales > Sphaerotilaceae > Rhizobacter > Rhizobacter sp. P3_B12. The sequence goes on from NZ_JBFUGN010000113.1 coordinate 9,006, forward strand.
GTGTTGCGAGGCAATTCCTGCACCAGCTCGACCAGCTTGGGCACCTTGAAGTTCGCGATCTGCGCCTTCAGGGCCGCGGCGATCGCCGCCCCTTCGAGCTGCGCCCCGGCGCGCGGCACCACCACCGCCACCACCGCCTCGCCGAAATCCGGATGCGGCACGCCGACCACCGCGCTCTCGGCGACGCCCGGCATGTCGTTGATGTAGCCCTCGATCTCGGCCGGGTAGACGTTGTAGCCGCCGCTGATGATCAGGTCCTTGCTGCGCCCGACGATGCACACGTAGCCGCGCTCGTCGATGCGGCCGACGTCGCCGGTCTTGAACCAGCCGTCGTCGGTGAACTCTTCCTTCGTCTTCTCGGGCAGGCGCCAGTAGCCGGCGAACACGTTCGGGCCCTTCACCTCGATGCCGCCGATCTCGCCACGCGCGCAGTCGTGACCTCCATCGCGGCCTTCGTCGCGCACCCGCAGCTGCACGCCCGGCAGCGGGAAGCCCACCGTGCCGGCGCGCCGCTCGCCGTCGGCCGGGTCGTACGGGTTCGAGGTCAGCATCACCGTCTCGCTCATGCCGTAGCGCTCGAGGATGGCCTGCCCGGTGCGCTCGCGCCAGGCGTTGAAGGTCTCGGGTAGCAGCGGTGCCGAGCCGGCGACGAACAGCCGCATGCTGCTGCACGCCGCCCGCGTGAGGCCGGGCTCGGCCAGCAGCCGCACGTACAGCGTCGGCACGCCCATGAACACCGTCGCGCGCGGCAACGCGGCCAGCACGCGCTTCGGGTCGAACTTCGCGAGCCAGATCATCTTGCTGCCGTTCAGCAGCGCGCCATGGATCGCGACGAAGAGGCCATGCACGTGGAAGATCGGCAGCGCATGCACCAGCACGTCGCCCGCCTGCCATCCCCAGTACGCCTTCAGCGTGCGCGCATTGCTCAGCATGTTGCCGTGCGTCAGCATCGCGCCCTTGCTGCGGCCGGTGGTGCCGCTGGTGTAGAGGATGGCCGCCAGGTCGTCGGCGCCGCGCACCGCCGGCTCATGCCGGTCGCTCTGGTGCGAGGCGCGCTCCAGCAGGCTTCCGGTGCGGTCGTCGCCGAGCGTGAACACATGGCGCGTGCCGGCCTTGAAGGCGATCTTGCTGACCCAGCCGAAGTGCTTCGGCGCGCACACCACCACCGCCGGCTCGGCGTTGCCGACGAAGTACTCGATCTCGGCGGCCTGGTAGGCGGTGTTCAGCGGCAGGTAGACGAAGCCGGCGCGCAGCACCGCGAGGTACAGCATCAGGCCTTCGACCGATTTCTCGGTCTGCACCGCGACGCGGCTGCCGGCCGGCAGGTCCAGCGATTCGAGCAGGTTGGCGAGCATCGCGGTCGCGCGCTCGAGGTCGCGCCAGCTGTAGCTGAGCGGCGCCTCGCCGTCGGCCACCTCGATCGCGGTCGCGTCGAGGTCGGCGGGAAAGGCCGCGCGCAACGCGGCGAACAGGTTGGCACTGCCGTTGAAACTACTCATCGAACCTCCTCGGGGATCTCTCGTGTTGACAAGCCCTAGCCGCGCTGGAAATGCGGCGGTCGCTTCTCGATGAAGGCCTGGATGCCTTCACGGTGTTGGGGACTGTCGGCATAGCCGTAGTGCGCGCGGCGCTCGTCGGCGCTCGGCCCGCCGGCGGCCAGCTGGCGCAGCGTGCGCTTGTTGATGCGCGCGGCCTGCGGC
>NZ_JBFUGN010000114.1:0-10702 GCF_056402895.1 Rhizobacter sp. P3_B12
AGAGAAGACGACACGATCCAGCCTTCGAGCGGGTCGGCATCCGTCGGCCGGCCGAAGCCCGCCTGCCCCGCGGCCCACGCCGCCTGCATCAGGCACAGCACGGCATCGAGCCGATCACCCGACGCATCGGCCACCAGCGCATCGCGCTGCGCATGCGACAGGCGCAGCCGCAGGCCGAGGCGCGAGCGGCCCTGCTCCAGCGCCTCGAGCAGGTCCTTGCGGGCGATCAGGCGATCGGGCGTCTGCCGCGCCTTGTCGTCGGCCTTGTACGAGCGGCGGCCGATCAGCTCGCGCGCCAGCAGGCCGGGGTAGCCCTCGAGCGCGACGCGCTGTGCATCGCCCGGGTGCAGCCCGGGCAGGTCCACCCCGGCATCGATCAGCAGCGGCACGCCGGCATGCAGCATGTACGCGACCGGCGGGTTGACCCACTTCATCGACGGCGACGAGCCGGCCGGGCCATCGGCCGCCCGGTGCGCGAACTTCGCGCCCACCGGCCGCGCATCGCAGAACGCCGCGAAGCGCGTGCGGATCTCGTCGCGCGACAGGCCGGCGTAGTGGTGCATCAACGGCAGCCAGTCCATCGGCCAGCCGAGCGCCTGCACCAGCTCGCGAGGCAGGCCGAACGGGAAATCGAAGGCAGCCAGCCACGGGCCGGGCGTGCGCAGCCATGCGGCGAAGTCGTCGAAGCTTTCGTGCGTGTCGACGCGTTCCAGCCGCACGACATCGCGCGACGCCTGGCCGCGCGCCACGGTGATCGGCTTGCGGCGCGTCGGCCGGCTGGTGAAGTCGACGCCGGCGAGTTGCTGGTTCGGGAGGGGAGCAGAGGTCATGGGGTGCCGGTACAGTAGTGCCCCCACTCTAGCGATCTCCCATGGCCGACACCCCTGCCGACAAGTCCACGCCCTCGCCTGCTTCGCGCGAGGAATCGAAAGAACGGGACGCGAGGGACACGAAAGAGCGGGAGCCGAAGGAGCGCCTCGTCACCACCGAACACCGCACGGTCGTCGGCAAGCGCAAGCTGGACTACAGCGTGACCTGCGGCACCATCGTGCTGCGCGAGGACGAGCAGCGCGACGGCCAGCGCAGCGCCGACAAGCCGCGCGCCAGCCTGTTCTTCATCGCGTACACGCTGAARGGCGTGAAGCCCGAGACGCGGCCGGTCACGTTCAGCTTCAACGGCGGGCCGGGCTCGAGCAGCGTGTGGCTGCACCTGGGCATCCTCGGCCCGCAGCGGGTCGTGACCGACGAGATGGGCAACGCGCCGCCGCCGCCCTATGCGCTGACCGACAACGAGCACACGCTGCTGACCGACAGCGACCTGGTCTTCATCGACCCGGTGGGCACCGGCCATTCGCGCATGGTCGAGGGCGAGAAGGTGACCGAGTTCCACGACTACCAGCGCGACCTCGACGCGGTGGGCGAGTTCATCCGGCTGTACCTGGCGCGCTACGGCCGCTGGGGCAGCCCGAAGTACCTGATCGGCGAGAGCTACGGCACGACGCGCGCGGCCGGCCTCTCGCTGCACCTGCAGGACAAGCACGACGTGTTCCTGAACGGGGTGATGCTGGTGTCGCTGGCGGTCGACCTGCAGACGCTGCACTTCGACCACGGCAACGAGCTGCCCTACCCCTTGTTCCTGCCGACCTATGCGGCCACCGCCTGGTACCACCGCGCGCTGGCGCCGGCGCTGCAGAAGAAGCCGCTGGCCGAGGTGATCGCGGCGGCCGAGGCCTTCGCGCTCGGCGACTACACGGTGGCGCTGATGCAGGGCTCGGCGCTCGACGCGAAGGCGCGCCAGCGCATCGCCGAGCAGGTGGCGCTGTACAGCGGGCTGAGCACCGCGTACGTACTGCGCTGCGACCTGCGGCCGCGCGAGTTCCGCTACTTCAAGGAGCTGCTGCGCGAGCGCGGCCAGACGGTGGGGCGGCTCGACAGCCGCTTCCTCGGCCTGGACCGCGACGATGCCGGCGAGGAGCCCGAGGGCGACCCGGCGATGAGCAACCTGCTGGGCGCGTATGCGACCGGCATCAACCGGCTGCTGAAGGACACGCTGAAGTTCGAGACCGACGCGCCCTATGTGGTGCACGCGCCGATCTGGGACAAGTGGGGCTGGAAGGATTTCGCGGGCAAGTACGTGAACGTCGGCGGCAGCCTGCGGCGCGCGATGCATGCGAACCCTGCGATGCGGGTGTACGTGGCGAGCGGGTACTACGACCTCGCGACGCCGCATGCCGCCGGCGACTACACGCTGAGCCACCTGGGGCTGCGCGAGCCGCTGCGCCAGAACATCAGCGTCAGCTACTTCGAGGCGGGGCACATGATGTACATCCACCAGCCGTCGTTGAAGCGGATGGCGGGGGAGTTGAGGGCGTTCGTGCGGGGGTGACCCTCGTGGCACTCAATCCTCGCGTCGCCTCCCGGCGGCGCGGTCGGCCAGGTCCTCGGCCAGAACGTCGCGACCCGCCACGCGTGCACGATCGGCGGGTGTCTTGCCGCGCTCGTCCCTGCAACCCGTCAGCCGGGCTGACAACCCGGGCAGCGTGAGCAACCAGGCCGCCATCTCATCGGCACGCCATGAACTGCAGGCCAGATGCAGCACCGTACTGCCGTCCGACGCGAGCAGTTCGGCGCCTGCTCCCGCCGCATGCAGTGCATCGGCCAGCGCCAGATGGCCGGCTTCGCAGGCATGCATCAGCGCGGTCATTCCGCGCTCGTCGGCATCATCGAGTGATGCGCCGGCATCGAGCAGTGCGTGCACGACCTCGATGACCTGCCCGTCATCTCCGCCATATTTCCCTGCGACATCCCTCAGCACCGACGCAAGTCCAGCTGCATTCATGTGCCGCGCTCGCGCTGCATCGCCCGCATCACGAAGCAAAGCCGACACCAGCAGCATGTCACCACGCCGTGCGTGAGTGCGCAGGGTCTTCAACCACGCGGCAGGTGACAGGGCCTGGATGCGCGGCCGAAGCGCCTGCTCAGGGAACCCGCTCCGACGGCGCGCGGCTTCTCCCCTCAGCACTTCCTTCAGACGTGTGTCGTCGATCAGATCGCCATTGAAGCGCTGCCCCTTCTCGCGATCGACGTAGACCGTGCGTTCGTTCGCCGCCATCCCGAGGTGCTCGCGCTCCGTGTTCCCGGAGATCGATTCGAAGCGATTCCACAAGATCGGCATCTCGCCCGCCAGCAAGCCGTCGGCGAATGCATCCGCCCAGCCCGGGTCATCCGCCGGCGTGACCGCAAACGGCGCGCTCAGCCACGCAGGGTGGCCCTCACGGCGAAGCCGTTGCCAATCGAGGGTGACGGGCTCTCCCGGATACCAGACGGAATGGACGCTCGCGCCGACCTGGCGCGAAAAGACGCCCTCGCTTTGGAGATGCGCTTCCGGCAGCGCCACCCAGAAGTCGAACACGACCGCCTTCGGGCCCTCTCCGACTTCGCACCACCAGTGCGTACCGACATTCTTCACGGCGACTGGCTGCTGCAGGTGCCTCGGCAACCGGCCGACCAGATCGATCAGCAGGACTTGCAGGACAGGTGCAACGAGGTCGCACACGTTGACGTCATGCCTCAGGGCCGCGAGCTCTGTTCCGCAGCCACCCGTCGAGGATGGGTAGACCTCCTCGAACGCCCGGCTCAAACGATTCGTCGACTCGCCCTGCGTGAGGGCGATCGACCAGAGCGCATTCGCAGGCAGTGCCGACAGGACACGGCGGAACTCGTCCCAGGCGACGGGAAACAACGCCAGGGCCGCCGCCGTCCTCGCCCCCACCATCCGCTCCTGAAGCACCAGGGTCGGGCCGTGAGCATTCAGCGCGGCGTACTTGCTCGTCGTGCCGGTGGGCCCCCGGGCTTGGCGCGTTCGCCTGAGCGAGGCTTGATTCCAGCCGGGAGCGCTGCAGGAGCGAGAGATCTGTCGGGTCGTGTTCATGTGATTGACTGGGCGGAGCAACATCAGACGCGCATCGCCGCAACCACTCCTGCGTACAGCACGTCACCCTGAGTCACGCCCACCCGTCGTCGGTTCCCGCCTGCGTCACGTCATGCATCTCCGTCCGTTTGCGATCGGGCACGAAGATCCGAAGACCTTGCACTCACCCCGTCGCCAGCCCCACCACCCCCGCCGCAATGCACGCCGCCCCCGCGATGCGCGTCCCGCGCTCGCCCTCGCCCAGCAGCCGCCCGCCGAGCAGCGCGGCGAACAGCATCGACACCTCGCGCGCCGGCGCCACGTGCGACAGCGGCGCCAGCCGCGCCGCATACAGCACCAGGATGTAGCCGAACGGGCTGACCACCGCCAGCACCAGCGCGTGGCGCCACAGCGCGCGCGCCGATTCCATGAAGGCCTCGGGCCGCCGCAGCGCGCCGGGCAGCATGAACGGCACGCGGGCGAGATTCCCGAAGTAGTCGATCAGGATCGGCGAGATCAGCATCACCTTCACCGAGTAGCCGTCGATCAGCGTGTACAGCGCGATCATGCAGCCGGTGGCCGCACCGTAGCCCAGGCCCGCCATCACGCGCTGCCGCTGCACCGGGTCGTGCGCGCGCGCCCACAGCGACGGGCCGCCGGCGATCAGGAACACGCCACCGGTGACCGCGAACACGCCCAGCACGCCGCCCAGGCTCATGTGCTCGTCGAGCAGCAGCAGCGCGCCGAACGAGCTGATGAGCGGCCCGGTGCCGCGCGCCACCGGGTACACCACCGTCAGGTCGCTCGCCGCATAGCCGCGCAGCAGCACGTTGAAGTAGACGAGGTGGGCGATGCCGCTCGCGAAGATCAGCGCCCATTCCTTCCAGCCCCACAGCGGCACCGCATCCCAGGCGGCCCAGATGCCGACCGGCGCCCACAGCACCAGGATCATCAGGCTGCACAGCAGTGCGAAGCGGCTGTCGCCGCCGGCCTTCTTGGCGACCAGGTTCCAGGCGGCGTGCAGCAGGGCGGCGGTCAGGACGAGGCAGAGCGCGGTCAGGGACATGGGGACGCAGGCGGGGCGAAACCCCGCATTGTCCGTCGTCGGGCCCGGGTGCCCGACGTCGTGCGATCACCCCCTCGACGCCGCCACCCGCATCGTCACGAACTCCTCCGCCACCGTCGGGTGGATGCCGATCGTGCGGTCGAGCTGCGCCTTCGTCAGCCCCGCTTGCACCGCGACCGCGAAGCCCTGCAGCACCTCGCCGGCATCGCCGCCCACCATGTGCGCGCCCAGCAGCCGGTCGCTCGCGTCGTCGACCACCAGCTTCAGCAGCGTGCGCTCGGTGCTGCCGCTCAGCGTGTGCTGCAGCGGCTTGAACTCGCTGCGGTAGATGCGCAGCACGCCGTGCCGCGTGCGCGCCACCTCTTCGCTCAGCCCCACCGTCGCGGCCTGCGGGTGCGTGAAGATCGCGGTCGGCACCGTCGCGTAGTCGAGCACCGGCCGGCGGCCGTCGCCGAACAGCCGGTCGATCAGCACCATCGCCTCGGCCAGCGCCACCGGCGTCARCGCCTTGTGGCCGACCAGGTCGCCCAGCGCGTGCACCGAGGGCACGTTGGTCGTGAAGCCCTCGTCCACCGGCACCGTGCAGTCTTCGTTGACCTTCACGCCCACCTCGGCCAGCCCCAGGCCGCGGCTGCGCGCGCGCCGGCCGGTGGCGTGCAGCACGGTGTCGGCCTCGAGCACGCTGTCGTCGGCCAGCTGCAGGCGCTGCACCTCGCCGCGCCGCTCCACCGCGGCGATGCGCGACTCGAGCCGGATGTCGATGCCCTTCTTGCGCATCTCGGCGGTGACGAAGCGCGCCATCTCGCCGTCGAAGCCGCGCAGCAGCTGCGGCCCGCGGTGCAGCAGCGTCACCTTCGAGCCCAGCCCGTGGAAGATCGAAGCGAACTCGCAGGCGATGTAGCCGCCRCCCACCACCGCCAGCCGCTTCGGGAACGGCGACAGGTCGAACATGTCGTCGGAGCTCATCGCCCATTGCGCGCCCGGGCCTTCGATGCGCAGCGGCTCGCCGCCGGTGGCCAGCAGGATGTGCCGCGCGGTGAAGCGCTGCTCGTGCGTCGTCGTCTTCACCGCCACGGTGTGCGCATCGAGCAGCTTGGCCCAGCCGCGCACCAGCTGCACGTTGGCACCGCGCAGCAGCTCTGCATACACGCCGTTCAGCCGCGCGATCTCGGCGCCGCGCCGCGCCTTCAGCACGTCCCAGTCGAACACGGGCTCGGCCAGCGCCCAGCCGAAGCCGCGCGCCTGCGCGAAGGCCTCGTGGTAGTGCGCAGCGTAGCTGTACAGCTTCTTCGGGATGCAACCGAGGTTCACGCAGGTGCCGCCGAGCGCGCTGCCCTCGGCCAGGATCACCTTCGCGCCGAGCTGCGAGGCCATGCGGCTCGCCCGCACGCCGCCGCTGCCGGCGCCGATCACGAACAGGTCGCAGTCGTAGGATGTGTCAGCTGTCTCCGTCATGCGAAGGCTCCCTCTCTCTCATCAGTGCCTGCAGCGTAGCGAGGCTGTCGGCCTCATGCAAAGGCTTGTCGTTGCGGATCCGCAGCATGCGTGGAAACCGCACGGCGATTCCGCTCTTGTGGCGCGGGCTCGCATTGATGCCCTCGAAGCCGAGCTCGAACACCAGTGTGGGCCGCACGCTGCGTACTGGCCCGAATTTTTCGAGGGTCGTCTGTCGGATGATGCGGTCAACCTCGGCGAATTCGCCATCGCTCAAACCCGAATACGCCTTCGCGAAGGTCACCAGCTGCAGCGCACCGGGCTGCGCCGGTTCGCGCCGGGCGATCGCCTCGACCACCGCCTGCGCCTCGGCCGCATCGGCCGGCGGGCGGCTCCACACCGCGAAGGTGTAGTCGGTGTAGACACTCGCGCGCCGCCCATGCCCGGCCTGGGCGTAGACCAGCACCGCGTCGACGCTCAGCGGGTCGATCTTCCACTTCAGCCAGGTGCCGCCCGCCAGTCCCTCCTGCTTGCGCCGGCCGCTGCCGTACTGCGCCTCGGCATGCTTGAGCATGAAGCCCTCGACGCCCCGCGCCCGCGATTCCTCGCGCAGCGCGGCCAGCGCCGCCCAGCTGTCGCGCTGCTCGACCGGTGACACCCGCATCGTTCGCCCTGCGGACGCGGCGTCGAGCAACGCGCGCCGCTCGCGCTGCGGCCGGCTGCGCAAGTCGACGCCTTCCCACTCGAGCAGGTCGTAGGCGATGAAGCTGGCCGGCGCGTCGGCCAGCACGCGCTTGGTCAGCGTCTTGCGCGCGATGCGCTGCTGCAGCAGGTTGAACGGCGCCGGCGTATCGCCCTTCCAGACCAGGATCTCGCCATCGAGCACGGTGCCGTCGGGCCACTCGCGGGCCAGCGCCACGACCTCGGGAAAACGCTCGGTGACGAGCTCTTCGCCGCGCGACCAGATCCAGGTCTCGCCGCCGCGCCGCACGATCTGCGCCCGGATGCCGTCGTACTTCCATTCGACCAGCCAGTCGCCCGGCGCGCCGAGCCGCGTGTCGAACTCGGGCGGCAATCCCTCGACGGCATGCGCGAGGAAGAACGGATACGGCTGCCCGAGCGGCGCAGCGCCCTCGCCCTCCCCCACGACCAGCGCCGCGAAGCGCGCCGCATCGGGCGTCTGCTTCGCATCGGTCCAGCCCATCATGCGCTGCGCGAGCAGCTTGGCGTCGAGCCCGGCGTGCGCGGCCAGCGCGCGCTGCACCAGCAGCTTGCTGACGCCGACGCGGAAGCCGCCGCCGATCAGCTTGGTGAGCAGGAAGCGGCCGGTGGCGTCGAGTTCGTCCCAGTAGCCGGCGATGCGTGCCGCCTGCTCGGCCGGCGAGAGCCCGCGCAACGGCAGCAGCCGCTGCTCGACCCACTCGGCCAGCCCGACATCGCTCTCGTGCTGCGGTGCCGGCAGCACCAGCGCGATCGTCTCGGCGAGGTCGCCGACCGCCTGGTAGCACTCCTCGAACAACCAGTCGCTGATGCCGGCGCGCTCGCAGGCCAGCACGCGCAGCGTCGCGGTCGGCACCACCTGCCGCGGCTTGCCGCCGGACAGGAAGTACACCACCCAGGCCGCGTCACCCGGCGCGGCTTCGGCGAAATAGCGCTGCAGCGCCGCCACCTTGGCCGAGGTGGCGGTGGTGGCGTCGAGTTCGGCGAAGAGCCGCGCGAAGCGCTTCATGCGGCGGGCTCCGGGTCGGCCGCGGCCGTCCGTTCGTCGTCACGCTCGTCGTCGTATTCGGTGTGGAACGCACCGGCCTGCAGCCCCTGCTCCTGCAGCCAGCGCACCATCACCGCCTCGTAGCCGTGGGTGACGATCACGCGGCTCGCACCGGTCGCGGCGATGGCGCGCTGCAGCCCCGGCCAGTCGGCATGGTCGCTCAGCACGAAGCCGCGGTCGATCGAGCGCCGGCGGCGCGTGCCGCGCAGCTGCATCCAGCCGCTCGCGAACGCATCGCCGTGCTCGCCGAAGCGGCGCGTCCACGGCGAGCCCTGCACCGACGGCGGCGCGATCACCAGCGCGCGTGCGAAGCCGGCCTTGTCGGCGACCTCGGTCGCGAGCTGCGTCGGCGGCAAGGCCACGCCGGCCGCCCGGTAGGCCTGGTTCAGCGGTTCGACCGCGCCGTGCACGACGATCGGCCCGATCGACGCATCCACCCCCGCCAGCAGCCGCTGCGCCTTGCCGAAGCTGTAGGCCATCAGCAGGCTCGCGCGGCCGGCCTCGGCATTGGCGCGCCACCAGGCGTCGATGTCTGCGAACACCTCGCGCTGCGGCTGCCAGCGGTAGATCGGCAGGCCGAAGGTCGATTCGGTGATGAAGCAGTCGCAGCGCACCGGCTCGAACGGCGTGCAGGTGGCGTTGTCGTCGCCCGCACCGCTGACGAAATAGTCGCCCGACGCGACCCACACGCGCCCGCCATGTTCCAGCCGCACCTGCGCCGAGCCGAGCACGTGGCCAGCAGGGTGCAGCGAGAGCCGCACGCCATGGTGCTCGATCGCCTCGCCGTAGGCGAGCGTCTGCAGCGTGATGTCGTCGCCGAGCCGCGCGCGCAGCACGCCCTCGGACGGCGCGGATGCCAGGTAGTGCGCATGCCCGCGGCGCGCATGGTCGCCGTGCGCATGCGTGATCACCGCGCGCTCGACCGGCCGCCAGGGGTCGATGAAGAAGTCGCCGGGCGGGCAGTACAGGCCCTCGGGCCGCTCGATCACCAGGTCGTCGGCGGCCATCAATAGCGGCCGGTCTGCCCGGCGATCCGCAGGTAGACGTGCGCGCACCACGCGACGAAGCCGCGCCGCAAGGTGCCGGCCAGCGTGCGCGGGTGGGCGAGCTTGGGATCGATCTCGCGCGATAGCGCGACCGCCGCATCGAAGCGTGCCGCGAGCGAGCGGGCGAAGCCCTCGTCGCGCACGATCACGTTGGCTTCGAGGTTCAGCAACAGCGACAGCGGATCGATGTTCGAGCTGCCCACCGTCGCCCAGTCGCCGTCGATCACCGCCACCTTGGCGTGCAGGTAGGCCGGCGTGTACTCGTGGATGCGCACGCCGTGCGTCAGCAGCTCGTCGTAGAGCACGCGCGCGGCCAGCCCGGCGATGCGGTAGTCGAGCTTGCCCTGCAGCAGCAGCCGCACCGCCACCCCGCGGTCGGCCGCATCGCGCAGCGCGCGCCGGAACGGCCGGCCGGGGTAGAAGTACGGGCTGATCAGGTCGACGCGTTCGCGCGCGCTGCGGATCGCATCGATGTAGCTGCGCTCGATGGTGCGGCGCTGGCGCAGGTTGTCGCGCAGCACGAAGGCCGCGCGCACCGRCGGCAGCGCATCGGGGCTCAGCTGCAGGCCCTTGGCGCGCGGCATGCGCAGGCGGCGCATCAGCCGCTTGGCCCGCGCGATCGGCTCGGCGCTGCGCGCCAGGGCCACCATCTCCTCGCGGAAATCCTGGCCCAGGTCGGCGCGCGTCCACACCGCGCGGATCGCCTGCTCGACCGGCGCCACCACCGGCCCGCGCAGCTGCACCGCGAAATCGAGCCGCGGTTGCTCGGTCGCGCCGTGCACGAGGTCGATGCGATCGTCGATCTGGTTGATGCCGCCGACGAAGCCGACCTCGCCGTCGATCACGCACAGCTTCTGGTGCAGCCGGCGCAGCTGGCCGGGCTGGAACCAGCTCCACCAGCTGGTGATGGGCCGGAACACCGCGAGGTCGACGCCGCCGTCCTCGAACAGCGGCTGCAGCTGCGGCAGGAAGGCGCGCGAGCCGAAGCCGTCGAGCACCACGCGCACCGCGACACCGCGCGCGGCCGCTGCCAGCAGCGCCTGCGTGACGGCGGTGACGCTGCCTTCGTGCTGGTAGATGTAGGTCGCGAGCCAGACCTCGTGGCGCGCCGCGTCGATCGCCCGCGCCATCGCCGGGAACAGCTCGTCGCCGCCGCTCAACAGCTCGACCTGGTTGTCGCCGCAGAACAGCGCGCGCGGCAGCGTGCTCCACAGGTCGTCAGGCAGCGGCGGCTCGCCGTGCCGGCGGTGGTGCTTGCGCGTCCGTGTCGCGGTCGAGGTCAATGCAGGCTCATTCCAGTTCGAGTTCCGCCACCAGCGGCAGGTGATCCGACATCCGCGCCCACGCCGCGCCGCGCGGCACCGAGGTGCCGGTGCAGCGGAAGCCGCGGGTGTAGATGCGGTCGAGCGAGAACACCGGCATGCGCGACGGGAAGGTGCGCTGCGAGCTGACGCCGCGCCGCTCGGCGCGGTACAGGC
>NZ_JBFUGN010000115.1:0-10700 GCF_056402895.1 Rhizobacter sp. P3_B12
CTCATGCGGAGAGCATTGGCGGTGGGCGGCCCGAGAGCGGTCACTGGCGACGGACCGCTCGTGCCCGTGAACGGGCCTTACTGGCATCTACACTGGCTTGGCCCTTTGCCCCCTTGGCCAGCGGTTTGCGTCGCGGAAAAGACGGGCACCATTTCTCCACGCCGATCGACTGCTCTACACCTCTTCACGCAGTCTGCTTCCTCGCCGGGAAGGAGTCCGGAGAGAAGCGACACAGCGAGCGTGACGGCAACGAACACGGCAAAGCCGGCAAATGCGGCCAGCCCTGTGCGGCGGCGTCGAGTTCGCGCAGGAAGCATCGTCTTGGTTTCTCTCGTACGGTTCAATCAGGTTCGTTCAGCGGCTCTTGAACGAAAAGTGTATTGGCTCGCTCGACAGCAGTCATCCACGAGCGGCAGGAAGTGGCCGACTGCAGGTACTCCGACAGCCGACAGAATTCCAAGCCTGATCAGTCCTTCCAAAACAAGCTCAGAACTTCAGACCAAACAGCGCCGGCTACCCCTGCCGAGAGAAACCAAATCAGCATGCGCTTCGCGATGACGCCGTATCGTGCTCGTTCATCTCGATCGAGGATCCAAGTGTGACCGAAAGGTGCATTGCCACTCCCGATGACCAGGAAGTAACTCGGCACAAAGAAAAAGCACGCCGCAGCCGCTAGCCAGAGCAGATTGCCTTCGAGCACCGAGCTGACTTTGTGATGATCCATCCACCTCTCGAATGGAACGAGTCCGAAAACGGCCCATGCACCAGCAACTGCGGCCGACCTTGGTGTTGCTTCAATGCGCATGCTTCGAGGGCTGGTGAATGTCATGGAAGGCTACCCCAAAGCAGCCCGTCACGACAGACCGCTCGTGGCCGGACTCGGTCATCAAGAGGGCGCAGCGTCACTAGCTTCGTTGCGGTATGCAATGGCACGAAGCGCTTCCGGCGGTCGCATTTCCCGGCCGGTCGGATCGAGTTCCAGCACCGATTCATGGAGTCCGCCGATGGCCGGTCCAGTCGGACGTCCGTTGGCATCGGTCTCGAACAGCGCCCATGAGACATCGCGCAGTTCTTCCAAGCCACCGGAATCCCCGCCATCGAGCAGGTAGCCAATTCGAAAGATCATGGTCGCTTGGGCGCAGCGAATCATCTCGTTCAATACGACGGGATCAACACCTTGCCTCAGGCATTGATCCAGTCCGAGTCCCAGGCCCGCGTACGGCTCCTCGGGGCGGGCGTTCGCTCGGTCGACTTCACTTCGCATCCACGATGTATCGTCGTCGCTTTCGACGTTGCGCCATGCAGCCTTCAAGAAGAGGTATCGCAGCAGCTGCGGTATGCCTTCGAGTACCTGCGAGCGCGCCCAGCTTTCGGGCTCTGACGCACCCAGACGAGCAAACAACGCGGCGAGTTCGCTCTCCGAAGCTGGGATTGGCATGACTTTCCTTGGAAGAGTTCGCGCGCAGCCTACCCGAAAGCGGCCGCTCGCGACAGGCAGCTCCTGGCCGGCTGCGACCGTTCGCCGCTCAGGCTGGCAAGTGTTGGCGCAGCCGTTGTGGACAGCGGTGCGCCACGTTGGGGATCCGTTGTGGTCATCGTAGTAGTCGACCTAGTCAGCAAGTCAACAGGCAGGGTCAGGCTTCGCCGTCAAATCTTTCGCGCATTTCGAAGTACACCCGCTTGCAGTCTTCGTAGTAGGCACGCTCGTCGTCGGCGCGATCTTGAGCATCATGGCCGGTTTGAACAGGGTCAGGTGACTCGGTCTCGACGACCTCTACAACAATCTTGTCACCGGGCTTGAGTTCGTGCGCCTCGAACCACACAAGGTGCTCATCTTGAACGTCGGGACCGCGAGAAGTGAGGCCCCCGAGTCGCAAGTCGACGTCGGTTCCTTCATCGGAGCGTCGCCCACGGGTCTCCGGGCCAAGCTGGCCGACCGCTGTGATCGTAGTCGTGAGAACACTGAGATCCGATGCGCCGCCCGTTACCGGGGATTGATCATTGAGCTGCACTCGGAACGCTAGCATCTGCGAATCCTGCGATGGTGGACGAATTTAGGAGCCTACCTCAAAGCCGACCGTCACCAAAGAATGCTCGTGGCCGATTTGCGTCAATGGCTATGCTCGCGCCCCGGCCATGCAAACATGTGCCTGCCCTTGATTTCGTCGTAGCAGCGCGAGCAGACCTCGGTATGGTTGCAGAAGGCCCTGAACCGTGGCGTCCTGTCCTGTTCCTGTGAGAAGACAAGCTCACAAGCGAAGCACCACCCCTGCTGGTCCAGTGGGTTGGAACTGTTTTCGACAAACCCTAGCGGAGAGCCTGACYGCAGGACATGACCACACACTGCGGCGGCTACAGACCGCCCGTGTCGATTGCAGTCAATCTCAAGGTCTTGGCTCATCAAAACAGGACTCCATGATTGGTGTAGCGGTGGCTGCCCGATAGCTGCCGCTCGGGGCCGACCGGTCGTGGCCGATTGCGGGCGGTCGACTACTTCGACCGCGCCGCCTTCTCGGCCCTCCACCGATCGCACATCACCGGCTTTGACCTGCCTCGRCTCGGCAATAGGGGTGGCTCCCCTTCGGCACAGATCCTTTCCTTGAGCTGCTCCGCCTCGGGGCCRGGAGGGGATGTCCTGTCGAAGAGGAACATGAAACTGAGAACGCAAGCGACCGCGATCAGCGTGTAGAACACAAGACCAAAYAGCGTCCAACCAAYCKCCTTCAAGAAGGYCATGCCTCCTCCTCATGGCGCCGCAGGCGCACGATTTCGAATGRCCCTCTGCCCGGCAGAAGACGGGACAGAGCCATTCCCACACCGGCGAAATCTCTCATGGCTATCAGCTCATCTCGTTGTGGTCGAAAGCGCTCATAGACGACCGTCAGGTTATCGCCGGTCGCCCATCCGAAAGCCGTCATTCTCGACGGGCAGCTTGTGGCCGGTTGCTGCCGGTTGCCTGTTGCGCTTCGGGCATCTGTCTGCGGGTCCACCTCCGAGGGGGGCGCAGGACATCACACAGCCGCGTTTCAAAACACGTCCAGCGTCGGGAAATCGGCGCGACCATGCAGGCAGTCCCACAGGTAGATGGCGAAGCCAAGGTCGCCGGTCCACAGCGAATAACGCAATTGGCCGTACAGCCTCGCATCGGCCTCAGTCTGCGCTATGCCGTGCATTGCAAAGGATTGCGCGCGCTGCAGCCACGTCGCATCACCGGTGCGCAGGTATAGCTTGAGAAAAGCGTAACCGTTGCCGCCGGTACCGTGGCACAAGTTGGAGCCCTTGTTCAGCGGTCCGGCGGCCCAGACCGCTTCACCTGCTGCGGCGAGCACTTCGTCCAGCGCAGGGCTCGGCAGGTCGGCCACGCAGACTATGAAGCCAGGTGCGCCGTGGCAGTATTGCATCAGCAAGGGTCTGGTGGGCGGCGGCGTCAGTACGGCGCGCCAGCTGACTTGCTGGCCTTCCCAGGTGGCAGTGCGCAGTACGGTGTTTTCGATACAGGACTGCCAGGCACCCCAATCGGCCTCGTCCAGCAAGTGGCGGCCGTGTATCAGGGGTACAGCGGTCGCCACGAAACCATGGACAGCGTCGATGTAGGTGGACTGGCGGCCATACAGGTCCTGTGTCCAGTAGTGGCAGGCAAACTCGTCGGACCAAAGGAGCTGCGACCACAGCACCGCCGCCGTGCTGCGGAACAGTTCGGCCCAGCGTGCTTCGCCGGTCCGCTGATGCAAGAAGAGAGACGCCAGCAGTGTGCCGGGCGAGCCCCACATCAGTTCGCGCGCCGGGTGCTCCATGTGGGCAGCGATCAACTCAGACAAGCGGCCCGCGGTGGCCGGCAGCGGCGTCGCTGCGTACTCGAGCAAGCGAAAGGGCAACTCCCCCATCATGAAAGAGCCTGCATGCGCAGCCGCCTCGTTACCCAGCCAGGATGTGTTGCGCGCCAGCAAGTCGGCCAGCCGTGCAGATTCGCGATAGTCGCGCTGCAAGCGAACGGCGCCCGCATCTTGCAGATAGTGAAGCGCCCACACCACACCGCAAGCGCCGTAGTAGAGCGGCGTTGCGGGCTGTGCGGTGTCTTCGCCCGGCTCCAGATCGCGCGGGTGGGGCGACCACCAGCTCTCCGGCGTGAACCGGGCTTCGGTCTCTGTCACGATCCGGCTGATGCTGCCCCGGACGCGGTCTTCGTCCCAGGGAATCACCTGCAGTGGCTCGTGGCGCGCTGGGTCGAACAACATGACTCATCCTGGATCGTTGAGTGCGGCAAGCGCCGGTTTGCCGACATGAGAGACTTTGCCGATGACGGTCCTCACGTCAAGCTTGCGGAGGATAACGTTTCGAAACGTGCATGCAGTGGAGCGCGAGCAGACCGCCGACGGCATGTCGGCCCCAATGGATCCGGTGAAGAAACGACCAGTGCCAGGCCGCGTTGCTTGCGTCGCCGCTGTCGAACAGGACGAGTCCTGCCCTGACGTCTCGGTAGGCTGGGGCAAATCCGGCAGTCCCTCTGCGTTCTCGGCATCCCATTCCGGGAGTGCGAGCGCAGCCACGTAGAGGCGCGCCAGCCAGCAGGCGGCCTGAGACGCCGGGTCCAATCCCAACGACTCGCCCTCACACCAGGAGCAGTAGCCGCGAGCTACCTCGGCGAAATCGGCAAGCGAAGTTTTGGAGGGATGCCGCATGACTGCTCATTCTCCGCGCGTTGGCGCCCGACAGCTGACCCTTGGCGACCGTCGGCTCGCGGCCGGCTACGGTCTACCAAGACTTACCATTGGCCATGCCCTTTGTCGTGCAATTTCACTCGATGCCCGGACTGCCAGACCATGATGAACACGCGTCAGAATTGACCTGGCAGCGCATCGAGAACTTCCTGCACTCCCAGCAAGCACACGAACGATGAACGAACATGCGGTGGTGATCGCCGGCGGAGGTCCGACGGGGCTGATGCTGGCAGGTGAATTGGCGCTGGCAGGCGTGGACGTCACCGTCGTCGAGCGCCGGCCCGATCAAGAACTCTCCGGTGCGCGCGCGCTGGGAATCTCCTCGCGAACCATTGAAGTACTCGACCAGCGCGGCATCGCGGATCGATTCCTCTCGGCGGGACAACTCGCACAGGTCACGGGCTTCGCCGTCACCCGTCTGGACATCAGCGATTTCCCGACTCGCCACAACTACGGGCTCGCGCTGCGGCAGAAGCACATCGAACGCATCCTGGCCGCTTGGGTCACCGAGCTCAAGGTGCCCATTCTCTACGGCCGCGACATCACGGGTTTCGTGCAGCACGACACCGGTGTCGACGTCGCACTCGCCGACGGCCAGTCAATGRGGGCGCAGTATCTCGTCGGGTGCGATGGTGGACGCAGCCTCGTACGCAAGACGGCGGGCATCGACTTCCCGGGTTGGGATCCGACCACGAGCAACATCCTCGCGGAAGTGGAAATGACGGAAAAGCCCCCGTACGGGGTGCATCGGTCGTCCGCCGGGACGTATGCCTTCGGGCGGTCGGAGTACGAGATCAAGGGCGGCGAAATCATCTACAAGGATGTTGGCCCGATTGGCGTCATGGTGACCGAACCCGACACGAATGCAATCGGCGAGCCGACGCTGCACGATCTCAAGAAACTGCTCATCGCCGCGTGCGGCACCGACTATGGCGCCCACAACCCCACCTGGATCTCCAGGTTCACCGACACGACGCGACAGGCCGCACAGTATCGCCGTGGACGCGTGTTGCTCGCCGGCGACGCCGCCCATGTTCACTCGCCGATCGGCGGGCTGGGGCTCAACACAGGCGTGCAGGATGCGGTGAACCTCGGGTGGAAGCTGGCGCAGGTGATCAAGGGGACGTCACCGGACAGCTTGCTCGACACGTATCACGCCGAGCGTCACCCGGTCGGTGCGCGCGTGCTCAAGACCACGATGGCGCAGGTTGCAATGCACCGCGAGGACGATCGCACACGGGCTGTGCGCGACATCGTGGGCGACTTCCTCAAGATGGAGGAGCCGCGCAAACGAATCGCTGCGGAGATGTCCGGGCTCGACATTCACTACGACCTCGGCAAGGGCCACCCGCTGCTCGGACGCCGCATGCCCGATCTCGACCTGGTCACCGCGTTCGGCCCGCTGCGAGTCTTCGCCCTGTTGCGTGATGCCCGACCCGTGCTGCTCAACCTCGGTGAGCCCGGGAGCTTCGACATCGCTGCGTGGGCAGATCGGGTTCAGCTCGTCGACGCGACGTACGTCGGCCCGTGGGAGCTGCCGGCCCTCGGGGTGGTCGCTGCTCCCACCGCGGTGTTGATTCGGCCCGACGGCCACGTGGCTTGGGTCGCAGGCACAGCCCGGTTGGGGCTCGTCGATGCACTGACCACCTGGTTCGGGCCACCTTGCGGTCAGCTCGGTGAACACAGCCGATCATCCTGTCGGCCGGAAGGCCCAGTTTGATCGATGCCACCCAACGCTCATCAGCACTTCGCGCCCACTTCGCAACCAGTTCATCCGCCGTCTACAGACTCAGGCCTTCGTCATTCATTGGTGACGGCCAACGCCGTCAAGTCGCATGCTTCGCACACTTGCCACCCTCACGTTGCCTTTGACGCTCGTTGCCTGCGCCGTGCAGGCACAGACCACGGTTCCGTTCACGATGGGGGGGCAGCCGCAAGGCTCCGTGCCCTTCAAGGAAACCCCGGGCTCCGTCACCGAAGTGGCCTGCTCCTTCGCGGGCAAGGGCCTGCCGCCCGACACCATCGTCATCGCGGCAGGCGGCTACACCGGCCGCAAGCTCGATTTCCAGATCGACCAGAGCGGCCACGAAGCCACGCAGTTCGACATCGCCGTCCATGCCGACAAACCGGTCGCGCTGCTGCTGGGCGCCTACGAGCCCACCATCTGGTCGATCGGCTGGTCCAAGGGCACCAAGGTCGTCGCCGTGTTCGCCACGGGATACCACCGCCAGGTGGTGGCCGGCCTGCCCAAGGGCACGCCCCTCATCGTGTCGAGCCACGAGGAACAGCAGCCGTGCGGATACGGCTACATCGGCGGCGATGGCAACCTGGGTTGGATCAATCCCAAGTCGCGCGCGGTCTTCGGTGTCGAGGCGACCCGCCTCTACAACCGCAACGTCAAAGGCCTCGTCGAGATCGTCGAGACGACGCGCCAGAAGACCGACTACGTGACCTCGCCCGACTCGCCGCCGGAGTCGTTCCGCGACAAGACCGCGCCGCTGGCCGGAACGGCCGGCCTTGAAGAGGCGATCAAGAAGGGCTTGTTGCGCCCGCTGACCGACGCGGACATCCGCATGGTCCAGCAGCACTACATCGCCAATGCCCCCGAGGGCCCTTCCGGCCTGAAGGGCGACATTCCACCGCTGGCAGGCGCGCGTGCCGACACGCCTTCGTCGGACCTGGCGCCCAAGATCGGCAAGCACCGCGCCTACGTGGTGCTCAAGCCGATGGTGTTTCCGGCGGGCCTGTATGGCGGCAACCTGGCCACCTTCGTTGTTCCGAAGGGGACCGCCGCCCCCACCGGAAACCCGGGGCACAGCACGGTCTACGACCTGAACCAGCCGTCGTCGGCGTGCCAGGGGCCGATGTGTCGTTGACGGCGCAGCGTCAAGGGAAGCACAACGATGAGATCGATCAATCGACACTTCAGGCTCGAAGGCTGGCTCATGGTCGGCACCTTTCTGGGCCCGCTCGCGCTTGGATTCGTGGCGGCCCTGGTGCTTCCCGCCGTTCTGGCCCCAGGCAAGAACTCCGTCGACTCTCCGGATGCGGCCATTGCGGCGTCAAGGCAGGCCTGGCGCTCCATCTCCGAGAAGACGAGCAAGTCGCCATTCAATCCAGCCAGCACGGCTCGATTCGAGCCCTACTCCGCAACGCTGGAAAACGGTGTCTGGGTCGTGCATGGCACCGTTGCGGCCGGCTACCGAGGAGAGATTCTCATCACGCGGGTGCGGCAATCTGATGGAGTCGTCGAGGTGACGGGCGAGCTCATCAAATGACCCGCGCCCTGACAATCATGGGCCGCTGTCCCTGACTTCAAAGAAGGTCCCCGTTCCCATGCCGATTCATCCCGCCATCCAGAGAAGACATCTTCTGTTCGCAGGTGCCACGCTCCTCGTGGGCTGCGGAACCGTGCCTCCCGCGCGGCCGTTGCTCGGCAAGGTCGCCGATGGGCGCTACCACTCGCCTCACGGCGAGTTCTCGATCGAGTTGGCCGGTCGGCCCTCTCAAGAAACCTACTTTGACGAAGGCCGCCACTTCTTCGTCGATTTCAGCTCCCGGGGCCCCATCCAGCTGGGGCTCAACACCGTCGAATGGCTCGCCCTCCCGAAACCCATGTCGAAGGACATGTTCGTCGAGGTCGCCGGCAATCTGGCCGCCGAACATGTGCGCAAACGGTTCGGCGACAACGGCAAGTTCGACATCAAGGACACGACCTGGGTGGACGACGCGGCCCAGCCGACCCTGCGGTTCGTGGCCGCCGGCACGCTCGGCCGGCAAACCTTCTTCTGGACCGGCGACGTGGTGAATTTCGCAGACGCGCTCGCTTTCGTGTCCAGTCTCAGCGCCTTCGACACCTACGTGCCGATGGCCCAGCGTGGCGCGCGAGGTGTTCCGCTGCCCCTCGTGGCCTGGCTCCAATCGATTCGCCGCCTCTGACGCTCAACCCGCCATCCACATGACTTCCATCTTCCTGATCCGCCATGGCGCCTACAACGAAGGACAGGTTGACGGCGTGGGCCCGCGCGTCGATCTCGGCCTTTCCGATGAGGGGATATTGCAGGCCCAGGCACTGGCCGACAGGCTTCGGCTCGGCCAGGAGTTGAAGGCTGACGCGCTCTATGCCAGCACGCTGCCAAGGGCTCGGCAGACCGCGGAGTTCCTGGCGCCGGCGCTCGGCCTTTCTGCCGTGCTGGAACAGAACCTGGAGGAATGGCGAAGCGGCGATGAGGTGATGGATCCGGTCGAGTTCACCACCGCCTGGCAGAGCCTGAGCGACCGAGACCGGCAGTTCCATCGCTTCGCCCCCGGCTGCGAGACCAGCATCGAGTTCAGTGCCCGGGTGCAGTCGGCACTTCACGCGATTGCCAAGAGGCACCTCGGGCAGACCGCCGTGCTCGTGGTCCACGGCGGCGTGATCCAGGTGGCCTTTCAGTACTTCTTCGGCTATGGAGACGCCACCGCCCGGCGCGCCTACCCTGCTGCCGGCCACGCATCCATCACCCACTGGAACCTGCCGATGAACACGAGCAAGTGGGTCCTGGAGTCAGCGAATGACAGGCATCATCTGAAGAAATAGAATCCGCGGCGCGCAGGCCTCCCACACCGGGACGCCTCCCCGGAACATCCCACCCATCGGTGCGGCCTATCGCCAAGCGAATCCGTCTTCGTTCCCGACCTTGAATCGTCGACCGCGTTGTTTCTCCCGCTGAAGCCGGAGACCGACGCGCTCGCCTGCTGACCCCCTCAGTTTCGTTGTTCCAACCGGCTGCGCATCGACACAGCCGCGCGAAGCTGTGCAACGGCCATCCACCACGCCATGATCTCCAGTTCCTCCTCCCGTCTTCACGACGTCGTCATCGCCGGCGCCGGACCCGTCGGCCTCTTCCTCGCCTGCGAACTCGCGCTGGCCCGGCTCGACGTGCTGGTCCTCGAACGGGCCGACAGCCCCGAGGCCCCGTTGAAAGCCCCGCCACTCGGCACCCGCGGCCTGTCCGTCGCGACCGGCGAGGCGCTCCACCGTCGAGGGCTTCTCGATGACCTGCTTGCCACCACCGCGGCTGCAACCAGCGCTCCCCGCAAAGCCCAGGCCGGCCATTTCGCGGGCATCGCGATCGATGCCGCCAGGATCAACCCGTCCCGCTGGAGGTATCACCTGCCGAACCCGGCCTCCAGCAACTTCGCGGCCGACATGGCATCGGTGGAGTCTGTCCTCGCGACACGCGCGCTCGCGCTGGGCGTCGACATCCGCCGCGGGCTCGCGGTCACCGGGTTCGATGACCGAGGCGACCACGTCATCGTCCACGCGGGCGTGCTCTCGTTCCAGGCGAAGTGGCTGGTCGGCTGCGATGGCGGCCGCAGCACGGTTCGCAAGCTGGGCAACTTCGAGTTCCCCGGCACCGAGCCCGAGTTCACCGCGTATTCGGCGCTGGTGGACATCGCCGACCCCGAGACGCTGCGCCCCGGCCGCAACGCGACGCCCGCGGGCTTCTACATGAACCAGCCGGGCCAGATCGCCATCGCCGACTTCGATGGCGGCGCCTTCGACCGCTCGGAGGCGATCACGCTCGATCACCTGCAGGCGGTGCTTCGCCGCGTGTCGGGCACCGATGTGACGCTGTCCGCCGTCCACCTCGCCACCAGCTTCACCGACCGTGCGCGGCTGGTGATGGCGTACCGCCAGGGCCGAGTACTGCTCGCCGGCGATGCGGCGCACATCCATTCCGCACTCGGCGGCCAGGGCCTGAACGCGGGCCTGGGCGATGCGATGAACCTCGGCTGGAAGCTGGCCGCCACGGTCCGCGGCACAGCACCCGCCGGGCTGCTCGACACCTACCAGGCGGAGCGGCACCCGGTGGGGCAGTGGCTGCTGGACTGGACGCGCGCGCAGGCCGCGATCATGCGGCCGGGCCCGCAGGGGCGCGCCCTCGAAAGCATCCTGCGCGACCTGGTGAACACGCCCGATGGGGCCACCTACTTTGC
>NZ_JBFUGN010000116.1:0-10694 GCF_056402895.1 Rhizobacter sp. P3_B12
CCTGTAAGCTGTAGACATCAGCTCTAACGGGCATCGCGGGGCGAGGTCCTGGGGAAACGGGATCGAGTGGAGGTTTTCGGACGTGCAGCGGCTTGAACTACAGGTGCCACGAACGCCAGGAGATGCGCTACGGACCGCGACGTACTCCGGCGCCGTCGTGCTGGTCATCGGAGGTGTCGTGATGTCGCTGACTCACGCGATGTTGTGGCCTCTACTCGCTACGGTCGTTGGCGTCCTGCTGTATGCGTGGCTCTTCAAGACGGCTCCGACCACCGCATACTTGACCTACTTGGTGATTGATGAGGGCGGAGTTGAGTACGTTCATTCGCCGGGCTCCGACGGGCGCGTTTCGCGATATGCATGGCATCAAATCGAAGAAGCTTTTGCCAACCTGGCGAGCCGTGGTGAAGAGCCTGGCCTCACGATCAAGACAAATGGCCTACACCTAGGCGGGCAGTCCATCTTTCTGCCGGTCTTCTCAGAGAATGACTGCCTTGCCGCGGTGCATGCGATAAGACAGCGGCTCCATGTGCAGCGGGCGTAGCGTCTGGCGCACTACAGGCGGGCGCAAGACCAAGTATCGAGCGGCTGCTTGGCGGCATCGAATCTGGCATTTCAAATGGCCGCTCAGGGTCGATAGCTCCAGTTCGCGCAGGCGCGTAGCGGACATTCAACCCCACCGCGCTCCGCTGGGGCACGGCGCGTTGACGAGCGGCGTTGGGTGCCGCGTCGCTTGACCGATCGTCTGGCTACCTCCGGCGCGTTTAGCGTACGCATTGAGGCAGCAAGCGACCGGTCGATAGCTCGAAGCGACCGACTGCAGCCACTGTGGCGCAGACCTTGGCGTTGGGCAGGGCGGCCGCCTACTACACACAGCATCGAGCCTTCCAACGAGCCGACGAAGCGCAAGCGACCTGTCTGTCGCACGGGGTCTACGCCAGTCACTCAATCCGCTGCAGTGCAGATTGAGGGTGCGTCAGCTCGCAGTAGAAGGTCGCGCCCTGCCACGCAACGCGTCGAGCGCTCATCCCGAGCCGGCTAGTTCGCCGATCTGCACCGTACAGTCGATCTCTATGCCGAGTGCGTGATTGGCCGCGACAAGTGCTGAACGACGATGAGTGGGGTACTCGCGCCACGAGTAATCTGCGAGGTCCCACAACTCCCTCAGACTCAGCCTGGGCTCAATCGCCAACGCCCTCTCCCAGAACGTCCGCCGCCAGTGGCGTTGGTCGGCTTGGTGCGTGCTCAGGTAGTAGTTTTCAGCCCAGACCTCAGGTGGTTCACCAGGCTCCGCCTCGTAGGAGCGCGCGGCCACCTGCTGCAGTTCGACCATCGTTGCCGTCGGATCAAGCTTGCTCAGCTTCGTGAAAACGMGATCAACCCAGGCAGATCTTGAGATTGGACTAGACATGCGTGCCTCCGAATACATGTGCAAGCGCAGCACAGGTTGGAAATACCCGTCGAGAGGTCACTCTACTGCGGATCAGCTGCAGGAGGGCGAGATACATGGACCGCTCCATGCTCGCGAAAGCTCTCTTGCACAGGCGCACTTCACGAGATTCAATCGATGCTCTCTCGGCCGTTTGCGAGGTGAGTGAATGAGCGACGAAGTGAAGCCCAACGAGACAGCAAGCTACCTGCAGGGCGAAGTGCTCTGTGCGATGGCCATGATCGCCGCGCTCGTGAAGCTGTTGCCGGACAAGGATGCATTCCGCCGTGAGGCGGTCGCTGAGCTGGATCTGCTTCGAGATGCCTTCACTGAGAACCCTAACGCAGGTCCTCAGCTCAAGGCCGTGGGCATGACGAGGTTGTGGCTGGTCGATCTGATGCAGTCGTTCCCTGGAGACAAGCCCCACTGACTTCCCGGAGGGTTGACTTGCTGGTCAGGCGCTTCGGAACTGTCAGGCTGGCCAGGCAAGGCGATCACGCCCGTATTGCGGCCGCGAAGGCTCTTCTGGGCGATCGTCAAGTTGCCGGATCGAGCACCTCAATTTCTGAGATCAGCTGCAGCTCACGTAGGTAGTTCCCTCGATTGCGTGCGAGCCAACCGACGATCTTGGCGTTCCCCAAGAGCGAGCGGATGTAGGCCTTCACCACGACGAGCTGCAGGCAGTTGGGCCCGTACTCCACTTCCAGTCTCTTCGCGTCCGATTGAACCGTCGCCATCTCTCGCTGAAGAAGATGTCGAGCTTCCGATGAGCTGTTCGCCTGCCTGCGAGCCTGGGCATCTTCCGTCAGCAACTCAGCCTGCGTGGCGTGCAACATCACCAACGAGAACTTCACCGAGTAGTTTCGGAGATCGATCATCGCCTGAGCCACATCGATCTGCCGAGACGGCTTCATACGCTGCAGCGCCTGGAACAGCCCCCTGGTGGCCGGCTTGTCCGCCAGAAGTTGGACGGCTTCGGGACAGATCCCATCGAGCATTCGAAGTCTGTCTCGGATGGATTCGACTGAGATGCCGAGGGCCCGGGACAGGATTACCTTCGAAGCGCCTCCATCTGCAGCTCGAGTGATCAGTCGATGCTCTTGGACAGCCGAGAGCCGGTTGACTTGGCGGTTGTAGGTGAGGGCCTCGCAGTCCGTCAGGATCCGGCACAGCGCCCTGTTGAAATCGACCTCTACCAGTGCCRCCTTGCGCAGCAATCCGTCGAGGACTGAGTAGCCCCCGCCTTCGTCCTGCGATCGGGGAACAACGACCAGCGGATCCAGCAGGCCGACCGCACGAATCGACCCAAGTATCTGTCGGTATTTTGCGCTGCTGAGGATCGACTGCGGCAGCGCCTTGTTGCTATGAAGCTGATCGAGCTCGAGTTCCAAGTAGGTGCCGCTGGAAGCCAGTTTGGCGGAGGTGTCGACCGCGATCATTGACCCATCCCCACATCGGATCCACCATTGGCCAAGTAGCGCGGCGCTGTGCCTTTGCCCTCGCTTCTCAAGAGCGAGACGAACTCCGGATCGGCGAACAGCTCCTTGAAGATCTTCTGAGACGCCTTCAGCGCAGCCTGTGCACGGTCCGCCTTTCGCTGAAGTAGGCGATGCTCTTGCGTCTGCTGCTGATAGCTCTCGACCAGCGCCTGGTCCTGTGGATGCTGACCACCGTGCATGCTTGGCTCCGGAGCACGGTGATTCATCCGCTTACTGCGTGAACTGTCGACTTGGGTCGCCGAAGGTTCAATCCTCTGAGTCCTCTCGACTGCCTTCATTGAGGCTGCTCCGAGAGAGGCGCTCGTGCCGTGAGCGCGTAAAGGGGGGCCAGCGTTCTCGTGCGGTACACATCCAGGGTGCGTCCGTTTCTCTCCATGCGCGGCAGTCTCGACGCATGCTTGTCCATCGAAGGAAGCAGGTAGTAGTCATGCACACCAGCGTTGTCGAAGTCCATCCGGACAAGGACAACGATGTCGGGAGGCACTGAAGGCATGTGGACACGCCACTGGTAGTAGCCGCGCGCGTTGCCTCGGTTTGGCGCCACGATGATCTGCACGGTCAACTCGCCGTTGACGGTGAGCCACCTAGTCTCTGGGTCGAGTGTGCAAGAACTGCCGCTTGCGAGAATGCCAGCCTGCACCTCAGCCACGATCAGTTGGCTGCGCTCCCGGAGTGAGCGATTGACCTGTTCGAATCCACGGTTCTGCTTCAGGTCGTAGCCGACCAGCGCATAGAGCTTGGTCAGACTTCCAAAAATCCGGAGATACGAGGATACGGACGGGACGTCTTTGCTCCTAGCAAGGATGTCCGCGGATAGTTGACCGTGCCGAGCAAGCAGTTGCGCCGCGCCACGCAGCATGTCATTCCTGTCGAGCCGCTTCGCCGCATCTCGAATCATCTGCTGGGCCCGCAGGAAGCGCGGCATCGGGATGATCGATTCGTAGGCGCCCTCCTTGCGAATCCAAAGGTCCCGGGTGTTCTCCCTCACCGGAGCTTTGAGCTTGCCCGACTTACGGTTGTAGATGGCGGTGCCTGCGTAACGCTCGTTCGTCAGGACAGCGTGGACGGCTTCCATCCTCCAGGGGTGACCACCAACCCAGGGAATACCGCGAGCGTTCAGGAGCTCGGCAATCTCCGATCGTGTACGGCGCTTGTCGATGAAAAGCTGAAAAACGAGCCGAACGGCCTCGACTTCGGCCTTGGGTCCAGGCGAAAGTGAAACGCGGTGCGACTGAATGCCCTTGCGCTCGCCGAATGCAAGGGTGTCTCTCACTCGACCGGACTCGTCGACGACGACGCGGCGAAGCCCAAAGCACGCTACGCCGCCTTGCGCGTAGCCCTGCTTGGCGATGTTGCAGGCGCCTGCAAACACTCGAACTGAAAGCTCCCGGCTGAACTCCGCAGCCATGCTGCGTTTGAGCCCGATGAGCACCGAGGATGATATCGAGCCGTCGTTCGCGAACTGTTCGGCGCAGTAGATGACCCGAATGCCGCGGCGCTTGCACGTCAGCTCGCAGGCTGCAGCCTCATCTGGGTCCTGGAATCTCCCCCATCGACTGACGTCGTAGACCAGGACGGCGCGGAATGGAACGAGAGGCTGCCCGACATCCAGCAGCAAGCGCTGCATGGCCGTACGGCCCTTCAATTCAAGGCCGCTCTTTCCGAGGTCCGCATACGTGCGCACTACATCCATGCCGTTTCGCAGCGCGTACTCGGAGATCACTCGAGACTGGTTCTCACGCGAGTACCGCTGGTGCTCAGTAGACATACGGACGTACTGCGCGACGGGCATCAGGTCAAGATCACCATTGCCTAATGCGGTTGGCGCGGTGCCGCGTCGATCGAGTTCTGCCATTGTCCAGCCCCGGCACAAATGAAACTCAGAGGGTGAATCGTGAGATCCGAACATGACAGAGCGATGACGTCGAGGGAGGTCTTCCGATTCCGCCCGGCGTATCGCTTCCGTTTCGCAGCGGCTCCGCGGCTGCCGATGACTGCTTCAGGCTGGTTGCGGTCGGTCGGATTCAGACGACGAACGACTGCCTGGAACGAAAGCAGACCTTCGTCGCGCAGCGCCTTGGACCTGCTCAGTGCTGGCCGAGTGGGTGAAGGCCACAGTGGCGGGGCAGACGTGGTCGAATGGCTACGACCTGATGAATCGGAAGGATTGCCAGTCTCTTTGGGTCGAGCTGGAGAGGCTTCAGCGTGGCCGAGTTCGACGCTCACTGAGCAGGCTGGGCGCTGCTATTGCAGGTTGCCCTGGTTGGCCCGCACCACCAGGTCGGCCATGCCCATCGCATAAGTCCGCCACTGGTTGAAGGGTAGCGGGTTCACCATGCGCCTGTACTCGTAGACGTGGCCCAGGGCCTGATTGCCCGCCTGACCCACCTGCTGCGGGTTCCAGCTCGCCTTGGTCCGGTCCTGCCCCCAGGTGAGCGGGTCCTGTCCGCCTTGAATGCTGTTGAGCCAGCCACGCGATGTCACGGCGTCGTGCAAGCCCGCCTTGACAAAGAGCTTGGTGTTACCGGCCCCAACCAGGGCCGCACTGTTCAATGCGCCCGGCCAGCGGTCGGATGTGAACAAGACGTCTTCGATGAATCCCGGCACGCCACGCAGCCACCCGGGCAGTTGCCCGAAGTTGGTGCGAGCCAGCAACGGGGCGATGCCCTTGTCATAGGCGATGTTGTTGCCATAGGCACTCGCCAGCCGCACATAGGACCCCAACTCGGCCATGGCGCCCTCGTAGGCCGCCTGGTTGCCACCCGCCACGCTGCCATCGGCCACGCGCGCCTGCCCCACCAGCCGCGCGCGTGCCACACAAGTGGACAGGATGGTGATCTCCGCCGCCGGGCTGTTCTCCATCAGCGCGCTGCCCGGGTGCGTCTGCCCGCCCAGCGCCAGGCCGCCTTGCGGCTGGCTCATGCGATCAAGTAGGTGGATCAGTTGCTCCAGCTTGATGCCGCCGGTCATCTGAGGCGCGCTGGCGAGCGCACCGATCCGCCGCACCAGGATGTTGTCGCGCTTGGCGTAGGCCCGCTCGATGGCAAGCCGGTGCGCCGCGTCGCCCAGTTGGCCGCCGGGCTGCGGAGGAGGCACTTGGAGGTTTTGCCCCCATGCAATGCCGTTCTTGCCGACAACCTGATTGATGGGCGTGTCGATGGCCGTGCCGAATATGCCGCGCGATGCTGAGTTGAGGGCGTTGCCGACCTGCTCGATCTGCAGCAGCGCCGCCTCCAACCGTCCGCCCGGCCCGATGTCACCCTCGTCGAAGGCCTCGGTCACGAACTCCAAGGCGCCGCTGCCAACGTGGGCGCGGCCTTGCCCGATGCCCATCTCGTCAAGCTCCTCGGCCGTGTATTCGAGACGATCGGGCACGACACTCCAACGCAGGCCCTCGATCACCTTGGTGTGCATACCGATCGCATTGGCCGGCGCCTTGAGCACCCACCCGGTCTCGAACTCGAAGCCGATGAGCCGCTGGATCGGCTGCCCGGCCGAGCCGCCGACGGCCGAGACCCTCTGGGCTGGCGCAACGCCGTTGGTGCTCAGGGCTCGCTGGCCCATCACGTCTGCCTCTTGCTCCAGCGCCGGGTCGTCGTTGATGGGGGCGCCCTGGGCCTGGAGGGTGGGTCGCACACGGCCCTGGCGCTGTTGCACCACGTGCCAGGCCTCGTGCGCCAAGTGTCGGTCCTGTCCCGGCCCGAGGTGGATGTCATTGCCCTGCGCGTAGGCCAGGGCGTTCAGCTGGGCCGGCTTGTCGGAGTTGCGGTGCACGCGCACGTCGGCCATGGACATGCCCGACAGCGCCTCGATGCCCACCTGAAGTTGGTGCGGCATCCCGCCCTGGCTTACCGGCGGCGCGGCGGCGGGCTCAGGCGTGTCAGCCGCTTCGCCGAGGCGCTGGGCGACCGAGGGCGCCATTCCACCTGTCGGCATCTGATCGGCCAAGGGCTCGGTCTGACGCTGGTAGGCCCCGCCGAAGGTCGATTCCAGGGCCTTGCGCTGCGCCAGCATGCTCGGCGACTGGTCGATGCGCGCCTGCAGCGCCGCGGCACCGGTCGACGCCGAGCCAAAGCTGGGTGTGGCCTGTCGCGACGCCACCTCGGCTGCGGCGGGCCTAGATTGGGCGGCTTCAGGCAGGGATTCGTGAGCTTTCATGGCAGGGCTCCGGTCGACCGAACCGGGGGCCACGATACGGCGTCAGGAGCACCAGCACCATCCGCCTATTGCTGAGATTGGGCTTCGGAATTGCCGAGCCCACGGCTTCAGCACTCGGCGTGCCCTTGCTGCAGTACGGTGTAAGCGTGCAGCCGTGACGCCAGCATTGCCACGGAGAGCGGACATTCGGAGTTCCCGGCCGACCGACGGCAACCGCTGCACAGCAGTCGGTCGGAAGGCCTCAGTGAACGCAAGCTTGTGGATCTCGAACGCATCAGCGGCCAGCGTAGCGAACTGCGTAGATTCCGGCCTCCGAAGGCCGCGCTCTAGAGGAGAACGCCCCGATGCATCATGGGCGTGTGGCTCGGGAGAGGGGCGGCGGAATCGTTCACGATCGAGATGGCGGCGCTGGGGGCCTTTCGGCCAAGGCGCGCACCTTACCATCGACGGCTGCCCGGACCTCCGTCGCGCAGCCACCCCATCCCGCTAGGGCAAAGCGTCGCGCTTGGCGAAGATGCTTGCCATCTCCGCCGCGTTCCTGGTTCCCCACGTGCACAGCGGGACGATCGCATCGGCCAGGCTGCGACCGAGCGGGGTCAGCGTGTAGTCCACACGCGGCGGCACCTCCTTGTAGTCGTTGCGCGCCAGCACGCAATCAGCCTCCAGATCCTTCAATTGCTGGATCAGCACCTTGTCGCTGACGCCTTGGGTCAGGCGCTTGAGCTCGCCGTAGCGCTTCGGGCCGTCGCGCAGGAAAAACAGGATCAGCGGTTTCCACTTGCCCGAGATGACGCGGAGCGTCGCGTTGAGCCCGCAGCCGGTATCGCAGATTTCAGGGGGCGTCGTCATTTTTAGGTACTTACCAAAAAGTGCATACTTGTCCTTAGGTTATCAGAACTCCATAGTTGTTCTCAGGCAAGCATTTCTCCAGCTTCCTGCAACGCAACCAAGGATTCATGACATGACCAGACTGAATGGAAAGACCGCCGTGATCACCGGCGGCGCGACCGGCATCGGCTTCGCCGCAGCAAAGCGCTTCATCGAGGAAGGCGCCTTCGTCTTCATCTACGCCCGCCGACAAGAATCGCTAGCCGCCGCTGTGGCGAAGCTCGGACCCAATGCCCGCGGGGTGAGGGGCTCGGTCTCGGATGAGGCCGACCTCGACCGACTCTACGCGGCAGTGAAGGCCGAGCGCGGAACCCTCGACATCGTGCTCGCCAATGCCGGGGCGGGAAGCCAGGCTCGGCTCGGCAAGATCACCGCCGAGCACATCGACGAAACCTTCGACACCAATGTGAAGGGCACGATCTTCACGGTGCAGAAGGCGTTGCCGCTGATGGGCGAGGGCGGCTCGATCATCCTGACCGGATCGAGCGCCGGCACCACGGGCGCCCCGGGCATGAGCGCCTACAGCGCGAGCAAGGCGGCAGTGCGCAACCTGGCGCGGACCTGGGCGGAGGACCTGAAGGGCACCGGCATCCGGGTGAACGTGCTGTCGCCCGGGGCGACGGCGACCGAACTCGCGAAGCAAGCGCTTGGCGAGGAAGGCCAGAAGGTCTACGCCGCGATGACGCCGCTCCAGCGCATGGCCGATCCGGCGGAGATCGGGGCGGTGGCTGCCTTTCTCGCGTCGTCGGACAGCAGCTTCATGACCGCCAGCGAGGTCGCCGTCGACGGCGGCCTGGCGCAACTCTGAACCGCTGCGCCCGGCCTGCTCACGCGGCGCACGTCCCGAACCTCGTTCGCGATCGCCGCGCGGCGGCAACCAGCGCCATCAACCCGGCCAGCATCGTCATCCAGGCCGCCGGTTCCGGGACCGGGCTGGCCACTGCGCTGACCTGGGCGAGGAAGTTGGCGAACAGCGGGTCGGCAGAGAGGTTGTGCACTGTCAGCGACAGGTGGCCGAACGAGTCGTAGCTGTACGAGAAGTCGCGATCGTCAGCCCACCGGCCGAGGTAGACATCGGACGGGCCGGTCGGGTCGACGTTCAGGGTCTGCAGCGCCAGGGTCGCACCGCCCCCGTAGGTGCCTGGAACGTACAAGCCGAGGGATGCCTGGTGAACGAGCGGCATGCGATCGCCCTCTTGCTCGCCGAACCCGGCCACGGTGGCACCGGCCGGATTGCCATAGCTGGCGCTGGCGGAGAACGTGATCGACGCAAACGGGTCCAGCACGAAGTAGCGATTCCAGTAGACGGACGCCATGGCGTAATCCTGCTGCAGCGAGGACCGCTGCCACGCGGCGCTCAAGGTGTTGGCGCCGATGTGCGCCTCTGCCAGCATCGGATAGCCTGCGTCCGTTTGCGTCAGGCTCACCTCGTACTGCCCGAATGGGCCGCCAGCCGACGCCGCCGGATCGAGGGTCGCCGAGTTGTACGGCTGGTAGCCCCAGCTCTCTTGCGGGCCCAGTTCGTCATGGACGACCACCGCGGAGCCTTCAAACGTGTTGCCGGTCAGCCAGTAGCCAACCGAGCCGGTGGTCCGCGTCGTGGCACTGCCGCTCAGCGTCGTGATCGGATCCAGCGTCAGGCTGGCCGAGCCGCCATCGGCCGATGCGGCCGTGTGCAGGATCACGCCCGCGGCAACCGCGGCGAAGAATCTCAAGGCCTTCATCGTGTGCTCCCTGTTCTGTTGGACGCGCCCCTGTTGCGAGCGCTGCCGCAGCGTAGGAGCACGCCGGGCGCCCGGCAAGCGGTGCCCCTGCGGACAACCCCGGGAAGATTTGCCGACGACCCAGCATGTTCCGCCCCGGCCTTGCTCAGTCGAACTGGACCTCGGCGCTGCACAGATGCGTGCCGTCCGGCGCGCTGATGCTCAGGCTGAGGGCGTTCAAGCAAGCGGACCCTGGAGAGGCTGCGGATGCGAGACGTCGATGCCGCGAGAAGACGGCCTTGCCATCGACCGTGCCTGTCCATTCGGCGACGTACTTCCGCGAAGGGACGCTGGCCCTCAATGGCTTCAGGCGAAACCGCTCGACGAAGGATTGCAGCTCCACTTCGGAGGTGATGCGGCTGAACAGCTGCTCGATCGGAAACCTTATCTCCATGGGACGCTCTCCTGGTTGCTGCAATATACTGTATGAATGAACAGTAGTCGGCTGCCTCGCGATGGTGTCACACGCGTCGGCCGGGATTCGCCCGGGCCAGCGGTGGTGCCGCGCGCCAGCGTGGCCATCGGATTCGGCTCGCCGTCTCAGGATTCGGGCGTCGGGCGCCTGGATCTGAATGACGTCTTGATCAGGAACCCACTCGCCACCTTCCTGATGCGCGTGAGCGGCAGTGCGATGCGAGAGGCTGGCATCGATGATGGCGACATCGTGCTCGTTGACCGCTCGGTGCGGCCCGCCAGCGGCCACATCGTGATCGCCGTCGTGGACGACGAGTTCATGTGCCGGCGGCTGGTGATGCAGGGATCGTTGCTGCGCTTGGTGGCGACCGACCCGCGCTGCGCCGATGTCGTGCCGCGTGCCGCCCAGGAGCTGCAGGTCTGGGGCGTGGTGACCAACGCCATCAAGGCGATGCCCGTTTGAGGCGGCGCCATGTTTGCGCTGGTCGACGTCAACAACATGTACGTGAGCTGCGAGCGGGTGTTCAAACCCTCGCTCAACGG
>NZ_JBFUGN010000117.1:0-10642 GCF_056402895.1 Rhizobacter sp. P3_B12
GGCCACGATGGTGTCCGGCGTGGCAGAGGCGTTCGCGGGCGGCGGCGGCGCCGACGGTGGCGGCGCGGCCGAGCGGCCCGGCCGGCCGCCGCGCACCAGCCAGACGATCAGGAACACCACGACGAGCAGGACGATGAACTTTCCCATGCGGCCCTCAGGCGGTCGTGCGGTGCAGGACGACTTCGAACACGAAGCGCGAGCCGACATAGGCGAGCAGCAGCAGCAGCGCACCGGCATAGAGCCAGCGGATCGCGTGCCGGCCGCGCCAGCCGAGCGCCTGGCGGCCGACCAGCAGCCCGGCGAACACCAGCCAGCCGAGCACCGACAGCGTCGCCTTGTGGTCCCAGCGCCAGGGGTTGGAGAACCACCAGCCGAGCAGCAGCGTGGCCGACAGCAGCGCGAAGCCGGCGGTGACGAACTGGAAGGTCAGGCGCTCGAGCTGCAGCAGCGGCATGCCGGCGTTCGYGGCGGCACGCAGGTTGGAACGCATGCGGCGCTCGGCGGTGTCGAGCATCACCGCATGCAGCACCGCGGCGCCGAACAGGCCGTACGACGCGATGCCCAGCGCCCAGTGCAGCGGCGCCCAGGCCGACACCGCCTGCGGCCGGAACTCGCCCGGGAAGATCGCCGCCAGCACCACCGCCGCGGCGCCGAGCAGGCCGAGCCAGCGGCGCACGCCCGGCAGCGGCACCCAGCGGCTCTCGACCGCGTAGACCGCGATCACGAGCCACAGCGTGGCCGACAGCGCCGGCGCGAAGCCGAAGCGGGCGCCGGAGACGGCGCTGCCGATGCCGGCCATGTCGACCACGATGGCCAGCGCGTGCGCGATCCAGCCGGCGATCAGCGCGCGGCGCGGCGCGGCACCGCCGCCCGCCGTCTCGCGATCATTCAGCAGCACCGCCGCCGCGTAGCCCAGCAGGGCCGCCGCGCTGGGCACCCACAGCATCCATGTCGACGGCGTGCTCAATGCGTTGCAACCCTGGGCGATAAACTCATGGTCCACAGTGTACTTTCGCGGGCCGCGTCCTTCGCGCCCGCCGATCCCATGGCCTCCACCCTCACCGATCGCCTGAGCCGGCTCGTCAAGACGATGCGCGGCCAGGCGCGCATCACCGACAGCAACGTGACCGACATGCTGCGCGAGGTGCGCATGGCGCTGCTCGAAGCCGACGTGGCGCTGCCGGTGGTGCGCGACTTCATCGCCCGCGTGAAGGAGAAGGCGCTCGGCGCCGAGGTGGTGGGCTCGCTGTCGCCGGGGCAGGCGCTGGTGGGCATCGTCAACCGCGAACTGGCGGCGACGATGGGCGAAGGCATCGCCGACATCAACCTCGCGGCCCAGCCGCCGGCGGTGATCCTGATGGCCGGCCTGCAGGGCGCCGGCAAGACCACCACCACCGCCAAGCTGGCCAAGCACCTGATCGAGAAGCGCAAGAAGAAGGTGCTGACCGTCTCGGCCGACGTGTACCGCCCGGCGGCCATCGAGCAGCTGAAGGTGGTGACGAAACAGGCCGGTGCCGAGTGGTTCCCGTCGAGCGCCACCGACAAGCCGCTGGACATCGCGCGCGCCGCGCTCGACCACGCGAAGCGCCACTACTTCGACGTGCTGCTGGTCGACACCGCCGGGCGGCTGGCGATCGACGAGCAGCTGATGGACGAGATCCGCACGCTGCACGCCGAGCTGAAGCCGGTCGAGACGCTGTTCGTCGTCGACGCGATGCAGGGCCAGGATGCGGTGAACGTCGCGAAGGCCTTCAAGGAGGCGCTGCCGCTGACCGGCATCGTGCTGACCAAGACCGACGGCGATTCGCGCGGCGGCGCGGCGCTGTCGGTGCGCCAGGTGACCGGCGCGCCGATCAAGTTCGCCGGCGTCAGCGAGAAGATCGACGGGCTGGAGGTGTTCGACGCGCAGCGCCATGCCGGCCGGGTGCTGGGCATGGGCGACATCGTCGCGCTGGTCGAGGAGGTGCAGAAGGGCGTCGACGTGGCGGCAGCGCAGAAGCTGGCCGAGAAGCTGAAGTCGGGCGACAACTTCGACCTGAACGACTTCCTGTCGCAGATCAGCCAGATGAAGAAGATGGGCGGGCTGTCGGGCCTGATGGACAAGCTGCCGGCCCAGATGACCGCGAAGGCCGGCAACCTGGGCCAGGCCGACATGGACCGCGCCGAGCGCGACGTGCGTCGGATGGAGGGCATCATCAACTCGATGACCCCGCTGGAGCGCCGCAAGCCCGAGCTGCTGAAGGCCACCCGCAAGCGCCGCATCGCCGCCGGCGCCGGCGTGCAGGTGCAGGAGGTCAACCGGCTGCTGAACCAGTTCGAGCAGATGCAGGGAATGATGAAGAAGATGAAGGGCGGCGGCCTGATGAAGATGATGAAGCGCATGGGCGGCATGAAGGGCCTGGGCGGCCCGGGCGGCCTGCGCTGAGACGCGCGCTTGAGACGCGCGCTTGAGACGACTTGTCACATCCCACCCCGATCCGGTGGGTTGGTAACACGCTGCAACCGCCCGGCAGGCGGCACAATGATTGACCCCGCGCGCGCGGACCGCTAAGGTCTGCGCTGCACTCCAACACGGACCTGGACCTCGAGATGGAATTGCTGTTGATCGCCGCCCTGGTGCTGGTGGGCGGCCTGGTGATCTGGAAGATGAAGACCTCCAGCGCCAAGCCCGCCGTCAAGCGCAACAAGCCGCGCTCGCTGGAGGCGCTGGACACGCTGCAGTCGTGGCAGCCGCAGGCCACCCGCATCCTGACCACCGCCGAGCGCAAGGCCTACCTCGCGCTGCGCGGCGGGCTGCCGGAGCACATCATCCTGGCGCAGGTGCCGCTGGCGCGCTTCGTCAAGGTGCCGACGCGGCATTCGTATTCGGAGTGGCTGCGCCGCGTCGGGTTGCTGTGCGCCGATCTCGTGGTGTGCGACAGCAGCTCGCAGGTCATCGCGGTGGTCGACATCCGCGCGCCCGAGGCGCAGGAGAAGGAGCGCACCTCGCAGCGCCACAACCGCATGGACCGCGTGCTCGAGGCCTCAGGCATTCCGCTGCACGTGTGGCGCGAAGACGCGCTGCCGAGCGCGACCGGTGCGCGCAACGCCATCCTCGGCAGCAAGTCGAGCGAGAGCACGCCGTCGACGCATGCCCCGTCGACGACCGCCGGCTACCAGCCGGTCGGCCGCAACCAGGTCGACGAGGACGACGGGCTGGAGATGCGCGAGCCGCCGCCGTCGACCTGGTTCGACGACATCGATTCGGCGCCGGCACCGCTGGCATCCGCCGCGCCGGCCAACATCCCTCGCTCGGGCAACTCGCCCCGCCCTCGATAAGTTATTCGAGCAGCGCCTGAGCGAACTCGCGCGCGCTGAAGGTCTGCAGGTCTTCGAGCTTCTCGCCGACGCCGATGAAGTAGACCGGGATCGCCCGCTCGCGCGCGATCGCCGCCAGCATGCCGCCCTTCGCGGTACCGTCGAGCTTGGTGACGATCAGGCCGGTGAGGCCGAGCGCATCGTCGAACGCTTTCACCTGGGCCAGCGCGTTCTGGCCGGTGTTGCCGTCGATCACCAGCAGCACCTCGTGCGGGGCGCCCTCCTGGGCCTTCGCGATCACGCGCCGGATCTTCTTCAGCTCCTCCATCAGGTGGAGCTGCGTCGGCAGCCGGCCGGCCGTGTCGGCGATGACGACGTCGCAGCCGCGCGCCTTGCCGGCGACCACCGCATCGAAGCTGACCGCCGCCGGATCGCCATCGGCCTGCGAGACGATGTCGACCGAGCCGGCCTGCCGCGGCACGTCGGCGCGCTCGGCCCACACCGCGAGCTGCTCGCGCGCGGCGGCGCGGAAGGTGTCGGCCGCGGCCAGCAGCACCTTCTGGCCGTTGTCGGCGAGGTGGCGCGTGAGCTTGCCGATGCTGGTCGTCTTGCCGGCGCCGTTGACGCCGACCACCATCATCACGGTGGGTGCGTGCTCGCCGACACGCAGCGGCTTCTCGAGCGGGCGCAGCAGGTCGGCCACCGCCGCGGCGAGCAGCGCCTTGACCTGCGACGGGTCGGTGGCCTTGGCTTCCTTCACGCGGCGACGCAGGTCGTCGAGCAGGAATTCGGTGGCCTTGACGCCGGCATCGGCCATCAGCAGCGCCGATTCGAGTTCTTCATAGAGAGCCTCGTCGATCTGCGTGCCGGTGAACACCTGGGCGATGCTGGAGCCGGTCTTGCGCAGGCCGCCGCGCAGCTTGTCGACCCAGCTGCGGCGCTCGGGCTCCGCCGCGGCCTGCGGCACCACGGCGGGCGTGGCAGGGGGTGCAGGGATCGGTGCCAGGGCCGGTGCCGGTGTGTCGGCGGGCGCGGGCTTTTTCTTGAAGAAGCTGAACATGCGTGGGGGCGATCGACTCGGGTGGGACTCGCGTGTCGTGCGAGTGTGTGACGCATTGTCGGTCAACGCGCCGAAAGCACCCGAAACCCTGGCTATAATCTGAGGCTCAGGCGCTTTAGCTCAGTCGGTTAGAGCGACGGAATCATAATCCGCAGGTCCGGGGTTCGAATCCCTGAAGCGCCACCAAACCAGCAAGCCCGCACGAACATCAGGTCGTGCGGGCTTTGTCGTTCTGGGGTGTCGTCAGGCATCGCTTGGGGTAGCGCGCCGGCGCGGGATGCGTTTCGATATTTTCGATATTCTGGTGAGAGCGTGCTAATCTGCCTCCATGCGCACGAGCAAGCCGACTCCCAAGCCGGCTCCGATCAAGCTTCAGTCGCTTGAGGGGGCCATCCTGCATGCGCTCCGGCATGTCCGGAAACTGCGTGAGCAGTTGACCCCGCTCGAACAGGTTCATGTCGAGACGGTCCGGATTCGGCAGCAAGGGCTCGCCGATCGTCGGCTGATCGTGGAGTACACACCGGACCCGGAAGACGTCCAGGCCGTCTTGCTGCGCGTCAGGCCAGCCTCGAACCTGTCGCTGCCCGATGCCGCTGCGCAGATGTTGACCACGCAGCAAGCCGCAGATCGACTCAATGTGAGCCGTCCCTACGTGGCGCGGCTCGTCGACAACGGCACGTTCAATGGGGTCGAGCGCACGCAATCGGGTCATCGACGGATTCCCGTCGCGGAGGTGGAGCGCGTTCAACAGGAGATGCGTGCGACGCGCCGTACGGCGCTCGATGACATCACCGACGCCACGCAAGACCTTCGGGCTCGGGAACTGGCCGACGCCAAATCGAGATCCAAACGCCGTTGGGTCGCCAAACAGGCGTAGTCGCTGCCGCCGCTCCAACTCTGCGCTGGACTGTGCCCCATCAGGTCCCCCTGCTCTACCTGGATGCCAACGTCCTGCTCCCGGCCTACCTGCGAGCCATCTTCCTGGACATGGCAGATGCCGGTCTTGTTCGCGTGCATTGGGGCGAGCAGGTCCTGATCGAGGTTCGTCGGAACCTGCTGAAACCCAGGTTCGGTATCAAACCTGAAGCCGTCGACAAGCTGTTCGACAACCTGCATCAGGCTTTTCCGGATGCCCTGGTGCCCAGCAGTGAAGCCCTGGAGTCGCGCTTCAGGGGCACCACCGATCCGAAGGATGCACACGTCGCCGCGGGCGCCCTGTGCCTCAGCCAGGCGAGCCCTGCCCATCGCGAGGTTCTGCTCGTCACCGGCAATATCAAGCACCTGCCCCCGGCTGCCTTCGAAGRAACGCTCGTTCGGCCCGTGAAGCCTGGCGTCGTTCTGACCGAGTTGCTCGCTGCAGAACCTTGGGTCTCAGATGTTCTCGATGCAATGCTGAAGCGATTCCGCAGTCCTCCCATGTCGAGGACAGACCTGCTCGACATCCTCGACGCGTCCAATTGCCGAGCCTTTGCGACAGCACTCGGCCATGCATGGGGGTTCACGGCAGTGAAACGGAGATCACCGACGTGAGTCGACGTCCTGAAGCTTGTCCCCCCGCGCCGTGACGCTCCCCACCCCCGACACCGCGCGCCGCACCACCGGGTGCCCCCAGAAGTCCACCTTGCCGGCGCCCGAGATCGCGAGCTGCAGATCGTCGATCACCCACAGCTCGGCATTGGCGACACCGCTGATCGCCACCCTCGCCCGGGCTGCGCGCAGCTGATCGGCCACCAGCTTGCCGCGGCCCGACACGTTCAGCTCGAACTGCTCGACACGGCCGGCCAACTGCCCGTCGCCCGAGCCCGAGATGTCGAAATTCAGCTGCCGCACCGCGAGCTCGTCGAAGCGCACGCTGCCCGACCCCGAGATGCCGATCACCAGCTGGTCGCCGCGGATCGGCCCCGGCGCCAGCACCTCGCCCGCGCCCGACAGCATCACGTGGTTCAGCTTGCGCACCTGCACCTCGATCGCCGGCCGGTCCTCGCGCCAGAACTTCCAGCCACCAGCCGCGCGGATGCGCAGGTGGCCGTTGACCACGTCGACCTCGATGGCCCGCTGCGCCGCATCGTCGCCGGCGACGAAGACCTGGTCTCGATCGCCTTGCGTGATGCGGATGCGCGCGGTGCCGTCCACGTCGATCCGGTCGAACGCACCGGGCGCATACAGGTGGCCGACCGGTGCCGCGGGCTGCGCCTGGACGCCCTGACCGAACAGGCCGAAGAGACCCAGCAGCAACGCACCGAAGCCGATCCGCAGCGCCCTCATTGGAGTACCTTCGTGCTGCGCACTCCGGTGTTCGCCCTTGGGGCGGCCCGGCGGGCTCACAACGATTGCTCCCGCAGCCGCCGCGACACGTCGCGGTTGGCCGTGATGCGGGTGCCGTCGCGCATCTGCACGACCAGCTGGGAGTTCTCGTCGGGCGTCATCGCGTCGACGAAATCGAGGTTGACGATGCAGCCTCGGTGCAGCCGCAGGAAGCGCGCCGGATCGAGCCGCGGCTCGAAGCTGGCGATCGGCAGCCGCACCAGGAAGCTGCGGCCGCGGCTGACCAGCGCGGTGTACTTGGTGTCGGACTTCAGGTACTCGATCTGGTCGACATGCAGCGGGAAGATCTTGCCCTGGTCGCGCACCAGCACGCGCATCAGCGGCTCGGTCGGCGCCTGCTCCAGCGCGAGCACCGCCTGGGTCGCCGCCTCCTGCGACTGCGCCGCACCCGAGGCCAGCGCATGCTCGACGGCCTCCACCAGCCGCTCGCGCGCGAACGRCTTCAGCAGGTAGTCGACCGCATGCAGCTCGAAGGCCGCGAGTGCGTGCTCGTCGTAGGCGGTCGTGAAGATCACGGCCGGCCGCGGCCCGTCCTCCGCCAGCGCCTTCAGCACCTGCAAGCCGCTCAGGCCGGGCATGTGGATGTCCATCAGCACCAGCTGCGGGCGCAGCGCGCGGATCTGCGCGAGCGCCGAGACGCCGTCGGCGCAGGTGGCCACCAGCGTGAGCTGCGGCATCTGCGCCACCCAATCGGCCAGCGCCTCGGCGGCCAGCGGTTCGTCCTCGGCGATCAGCACGCGCGTTTTCGTCATGTCGTTCGTCATGTCTTTCATTGCGGTATCCACAGGTCCACCCGGAAGCCGGCTCCGGGCGCGGTGTGCACGCGCAGGCGGGCGCGTCCGTCGTAGTCGAGCGCGAAGCGGCGCTTCAGCGCGTTCAGGCCGATGCCGGTGCGCGGCGCCTGGCCGTCGGCCGGGTCCGCGAGCTGCGCCGGATCGCAGCCCGGGCCATCGTCGGCCACCGTCAGGTCGAGGCCCTGGTTCAGCCCGTTGCGCTCGCTGACGATGCGGATGCAGCCGCCGCGCAGCTGCGGCGCCACGCCGTGGAGCACGCTGTTCTCGACCAGCGGCTGCAGGCTCAGCGGCGGGATCTCGTCCTGCAGCGTCGCCGGGTCGAGCTGCCAGTCGATCTGCAAGCGCCCGCCCAGGCGCAGGCTCTCGAGCGCCAGGTAGTCGCGCACGAAGGCCACCTCGTCGGCCAGCGCCACGCGGTCGGCCGCGCTGCGCTTGGTGTCGAGCACGTAGCGCAGCATGCCGGCGAAGCGCATCAACGCGGCCTCGGCGGCCTGCGGATCCTTGCGGGTCAGCGCGATCAGCGTGTTCAGGGTGTTGAACAGGAAGTGCGGGTTCAGCTTGCCGGTGATCGCCGCCAGCTCGGCCTGCGCGAGCGCCGATTCGGCCTGCGCGGCGGCCAGCGCGGCGCGACGCGCACGGCGCGCTTCGAGCAGCGCGGTGAAGCCGGTCGCGATCGCGGCGTACACGACGGCGCCCCAGATCGCGCGCCACAGCAGCGTCTGCGCGAACACCGCGAACGCATGGTCGGCACCGAACAGCAGCAGCGAGGTCGCGAAGTCGAGGGCCTGCCACAGCGCGCCGAACAGCAGCGCGCAGCCGGCATGCAAGGCGATGGCCGCGGCAGTGCGCAGCGTGCGACCCTGCAGCCAGCGCACCCAGGGCAGCACGATGGCGCCGAGCGCCATCGCCGGCCACAGCTGCAGCGTGGCCTGGTAGACCGCCTCCCACAGCTGCCA
Source organism: Rhizobacter sp. P3_B12 (assembly GCF_056402895.1). NCBI lineage: Bacteria > Pseudomonadati > Pseudomonadota > Betaproteobacteria > Burkholderiales > Sphaerotilaceae > Rhizobacter > Rhizobacter sp. P3_B12. The sequence goes on from NZ_JBFUGN010000117.1 coordinate 8,433, forward strand.
GAAGCCGCGCTGGAACTCGGTGCCGGCCAGCACATACAGCAGCCACGACAGCAGGCAGCCGGCGGCGTAGACGAGCCACGGCGTCCAGTCGGTGCGGCTGGGCGTCGAAGAAAGGGCGGGGCTGTCGGACATGCCCGGATCTTAGGGAGTCGCGGCCGCCGCGGCGGCCGGCTGCGACCGATCGCCGGATCATGGGCTCGAACTGCGGCTGCAGCCGGGCCGCCTCGCCCCGGCCGCGAAACCCTTCCCGCCCCGCGGCCTTGGCCGCCGGGGTGGCTTGCAGCGCCGGCTTGCAGTTCAATGGTCCGCCCGATTCCTGCTGAAGGAGACCTCATGGAAAAGCGGCTGCATCAACTCGAAACCCTGCGCCTGCACGGCGACGACGGACGCGACTACGTCGTGCACGGCTTCGAGCACCTCGCCCGGCTCGATGCCGCGCCCGGCCTCGGCGGCGACTGGGAGCCGACCGGCGAATCCGAATACCGCCTGGCCGACGGCCGCCCGGTGAACGTCGACGCCGACGGCACGATGACGATCGCGCAGAACGGCGTGCGGCTTTCGCAGCAGGAGTCGAGCACGGCTTGAGCGCTTGAGGGACACTGCGGCGCATGCCCGGAAACGCCATCCTCCATGTCGGTGCCCTCGGTTTTCCGTGGGAAACGCTCGACCCGTTCCTCTTCTGCGTCCACCACGATGACGCCTACCCGCGCGGCAATGCGCAGTTCGGCCCCGATGCGCTGCTGACCGGCCGCAACCTCGGCCAGGACTTCGCCGGCCTCGACGGCTGGCGCATGTACCACGGCATGACGGTGCCGGGCTTTCCGTCGCACCCGCACCGCGGCTTCGAGACCGTGACCATCGTGCGCCACGGGCTGGTCGATCACTCCGACTCGCTCGGCGCGATGGCGCGCTTCGGCGGCGGCGACGTGCAATGGCTCACGGCTGGCCGCGGCATCGTGCACTCGGAGATGTTCCCGCTGCTGAAGCGCGATGCGCCGAACCGGCTCGAGCTGTTCCAGATCTGGCTGAACCTGCCGGCGCGCAACAAGATGGTGCCGCCGCATTTCACGATGTTCTGGTCGGAGCAGATCCCGCACCACCTGCACGCCGACGACGCCGGGCGGCAGACCGAGGTCGTCTGCATCGCCGGCCGGATCGAGGGCGTGGCCGACCCGCTCGCGCCGCCACCCGATTCATGGGCCTCGCAGGACGGCGCCGACCTCGCGATCTGGACCCTGCGCATGGCACCGCACGCGCGCTGGACGCTGCCGCCCGCGCWGGGCGACGGCACGCGGCGCAAGCTGTATTTCTTCGTCGGCACTGCGGTGACGGTGGATGGTGTCGCGGTCGACCGCCACGCGGCCATCGAGTTGCGCGCCGGCGCGCCGGTCGAGCTGGTCAACGGCGCCGAGACGGCCGAGTTCCTGGTGCTGCAGGGCCGGCCGATCGGCGAGCCGGTCGCGCAGTACGGCCCGTTCGTGATGAACACGCAGCAAGAGTTGCAACAGGCTTTCACCGACTACCGCCGCACCGAGTTCGGCGGATGGCCCTGGGACGACCCGGCGCCGGTGCACGGTGCCGAGCCGCAGCGCTTTGCGCGGCGCCCCGACGGCGGCGACGAGCGCCCCTGAGCCCCCGGCATCCGACAGAACCATCGGGTGATCCGATGGGTTGCTGTCGGCGGGCAAATGCCCTCGGCGCGGGTCTTGTATCGAGTCGTGGCTTGCGTGAAATGGAAACGCTTCCATAGAGTGCGGCCCTCACACACGACACGAGGGGACACGCCGATGAACACGCTGAACCGGGCAGCGCTCGYCTGCCTGACGCCGCTGCTGCCACTTCTGCTCGCCGCCTGTGGGGGTGCAAGCGACGCCCCGTCCGCGGGCGCCGGATCCGCCGCCCATGAACAGGCCGCCGCGCTCGCGGTGCCCGCCGTCACCGCCGGCCGCTACGTGCTGAAGAACGTGCAGAGCAGCAAGTGCGTCGATGCGGTTCCCCCCGGCAGCGACGGTGGCGCCTTCGTGCAGAACACCTGCAGCACGGCCGTCACGCAGACCTTCGACCTGACGGTGCAGGCCGGCGGCAGCTACAAGCTGGTCGCCGTCGGCACCGGCCGCGTGATGGACCTGGCCGCGAGCTCGACCGCCGATGGCGCGGTGATCCACCAGTGGACCCACAACGACACCAACGCGCAGCGCTTCGTGCTGCAG
>NZ_JBFUGN010000118.1:0-10642 GCF_056402895.1 Rhizobacter sp. P3_B12
GCACCCAGCCGGTCAGCGAGATCGCGACGATCAGCACCGCGAACGCGAGGCCTTCGTGCGCATTCGGGAACACCGCCCGTCCGATGCCGTCGATCAGCAGCGCGACCAGGATCGACGGGAACGACAGCATCACGTCGCACAGCCGCATGATGAAGGCATCGGTCTTGCCGCCGACGAAGCCGGCCAGCAACCCGAGCGACACGCCGACCGAGAGCGACACCAGCACCGAGGCCACACCCACCAGCAGCGAGATGCGCGAGCCGTACATCAGCGCGGACAGGATGTCGCGGCCCTGGTCGTCGGTGCCGAGCAGGTATTTCGAGCTGCCTTCGGGCAGCCAGGCCGGCGGCAGCCGCGAGTCGGCGAGCTCCAGCGTCGCGAGGTCCATCGGGTTGTGCGGCGCGACCAGTTCGGCGAACAGCGCGCAGAAGATGCAGGTGAAGGCGACGACCGCGGCCACCATCGCGGTCGGCGAGCGGCGGAAGCTGTACCAGAGGTCGCCGTCGAAGAATCTCCGCAACGCCGAATTCATTTCACGACCACCCACTTGTAGGGCATGAAGTTGTCGGGCAGCTGGACGATGTCGACGTTCTTCTTCATCGCCGAGGCGAGCGCCTGCTGGTGCAGCGGGATGTGGCCGACGTCGTTGGCATGTAGCTCGAACGCCTCCTTGATCATCGCGTTGCGCTTCGCCTGGTCGGTCTCGCTCTGGATCTTCAGCGTCAGCTCGTCGACCTTCGGGTTGCTGTACGAGCCGAGGTTGAACTGGCCCTGGCCCTTGTCGGTCGGTGTGGCCATCAGCGAGGTCAGCGCGTTGTGGGCGTCGTAGGTGCTCGGCGTCCAGCCCAGCAGGTAGAAGCTGGTGTCGCGGCGCAGGATCTTCGGGAAATAGGTGTTCTTGGTCTCGGTCTGCAGGTTCACCTTCACGCCGATGCGCGCCAAGTTGGCGGCCACCGCCTGGCAGATGTCGGCATCGTTGACGTAGCGATCGTTCGGGCAGTTCAGGCCGACCTCGAAGCCGGCCGGGTAGCCGGCCTCGGCCAGCAGCTTCTTCGCCGCATCGACGTCATAGGGCAGCCGCTTGTTCTGCTCCGGCGTGAAGCCGCGGATGCCCGGGCCCACCATCAGCGCCGACGGCAGCGATGCGCCGCGCATCACGCGGTTCCTGATCGTCTCGATGTCGATCGCCTGGTAGAAGGCCTGGCGCACGCGCTTGTCCTTGAACGGGTTCTTGCCCTTGACGCTCGAGAACTGCAGCTCGTCGCGCTTCTGGTCCATGCCGAGGAAGATCGTGCGCAGTTCGGGGCCCTGCGACACCTTCAGGTTCGGCGACGACTTGATGCGATCGATGTCCTGCAGCGGCACCGGCTCGATCACGTCGACCTCGCCGGACAGCAGCGCCGCAACACGCGTGGGGGCGCTGCCGATCGGCGTGAAGATCACCTCGTCGACATTGCCGTCGACCTTGCCCCACCAGGTGCCGTTGCGGACCAGCACGGTGCGCGCCGACGGCTGGCGCTCCTTCAGCCTGAACGGGCCGGTGCCGTTGGCCTTGAAGCTCGCGGTGTTCTCGATGCCCTTGCGGCGGTCGACCGGGATCACGGCCTTGTTGTCCTCGCACCACTTCCTGCTCATCATGAAGACGTTCGTCAGCACGTCCGGCAGGATCGGGAACGGCGCGAGCGTCTCGATCTCCACCGTCAGCGGGCCGACCTTGCGCACCTCCTTGAACGGCGAGGTGTAGCTCTGCATGTCGGAGCCCTCGCCGGCCGCGCGCTTCAGCGAGAACACCACGTCGTCGGCACTGAACGGCGTGCCGTCGTGGAAGGTCACGCCCTTGCGCAGCTCGAAGCGCCACACCGTCGGCGAGGTCTGCTTCCATTCGGTGGCGAGGATCGGCGCGAGCGCGAGCTTCTTGTCGCGGCCGATCAGCGGCTCGTAGACGTTGCCGGTGAAGGTGAGCTGCAGCGTCTCGTTCAGCGAATGCGGATCCATCGACTGCGCATCGCCCTGGTTGGCGACGCGCAGGGTCACGGCACCGGCCATGCCGCACGACAGGAACAGCGCAGCCGCAAGCAGGGTGGGTTTCAGCTTCATCGTGGACTCCTTGGGGGATGAACGAACGTCGGGGTGTCGGAGCGAGGCGGCCGGCGGCGCGGCCGCGGCAGGCGGAGACGGCTACAGCGGCATCGCGCGCTCGACCAGGGTCGCGAGCAGGGCGCTGCCGAGCGGCAGGATCTCGTCGTTGAAGTCGTAGCGGGTGCTGTGCAGGAAGCAGCCGCCTTCGCCGCCCTGGCCGATGCGCAGGTAGGCGCCGGGGCGCGCCTGCAGCATGAACGAGAAATCCTCGGCGCCCATGCTCGGCACGAGCTCGCGCACCACCTTGTCCTCGCCGACCAGGCCGGCGGCGACGTCGGCCGCGAAGGCGGCCTCGCGCGGCGTGTTGATCGTCGCCGGGTAGACGCGCTTGTAGTCGAGGCTCGCGGTCGCGCCGAAACCGAGCGCCACCGATTCGGCCAGCCGGCCCAGGCGCTCCTCGATCAGGTCCTGCACTTCGCGCTTGAACGTGCGCACGGTGCCCATCAGCTTCGCCTGGCGGGGGATCACGCTGAACGCGCCCAGGTCGCCGGCCTGCATCGCGCACAGGCTCACGACGGCGCTGTCGAGCGGGTTGACGTTGCGCGACACCAGGCTTTGCGCCGCGGTGATGATGTGCGCGGCGACCAGCACCGGATCGATCGCCATGTACGGGTGCGCGCCGTGGCCGCCGCGGCCGTTGACGGTGATCTCGATGCGGTCGGCGGCCGCCATCATCGCGCCCATGTTCAGGCCGATCGTGCCAGGCTGCATGCTCGGCCAGTTGTGCATCGCATAGACCGCATCGACCGGGAAGCGGTCGAACAGGCCGTCGTCGATCATCGCCTTCGCACCGGCGAAGCCTTCCTCGCCGGGCTGGAAGATCAGCACCGCGTCGCCGGCGAACTGCCGGGTCTGGGCCAGGTAGCGCGCCGTGCCCACCAGCATCGCGGTGTGGCCGTCGTGGCCGCAGCCGTGCATCAGGCCCTGGGTGGCCGATCGCCACGGGAAGTCGTTCTCTTCGCGCATCGGCAGCGCGTCCATGTCGGCACGCAGGCCGATGGCTTTCGCGCCGTGCGCACCGGCGGGCCGGCTGCCGCGGATCACGCCGACCACGCCGGTCTTGCCGATGCCGGTGTGGACCTCGTCGACGCCGCACACGCGCAAGGCCTCGACCACCTTGGAGGCGGTGCGCACCTCCTCGAAACCCAGCTCCGGGTGGGCATGCAGGTCGCGCCGGAACGCCATCAGCTCGGGCTGCCAGCCGGCCAGCCGCTGGTAGGCACCCGACGCGGCCAAGGGTGCGGATTCACGCATCATCAGTGGGCTCCTGCCGTGCGCTCGACGCGCAGGCGCGGGTCGACGGCAAAGTAGAGAAGATCGACGACCAGGTTGATCACGACGAAGATCAACGCGATCAGGCAGAGGTAGGCGGCCATCACCGGGATGTCGGCGAACGTGACCGCCTGGATGAACAGCAGCCCCATGCCGGGCCACTGGAACACCTGCTCGGTGATGATGGCGAACGCGATCAACGCACCCAGCTGCAGCCCGGTGATCGTGATCACCGGCACCAGCGTGTTGCGCAGCGCATGCGAGAAATACACGACCCGGTTCGGCAGGCCGCGCGCGCGCGCGAACCGGATGTAGTCGGCCCGCAGCACCTCGAGCATCTCCGAGCGCACGAGCCGCATGATCAGCGTCAACTGGAAGGCCGCCAGCGTGATCGACGGCAGGATCAGGTGGCGCCAGCCGTCGACCGTGAAGAAGCCGGAGGTCCACGCACCGAAGGCGACCACCTCGCCGCGCGAGAAGCTCGGCAGCCACTTCAGCGTGACGGCGAAGATGTAGATCAGCAGGATGCCGATCAGGAACGTGGGCAGCGACACGCCGAGCAGCGAGAGCGTCATCAGGCCCTGCGACAGCGCGCTGCCACGGCGCAGCGCGGCATACACGCCGAACGGAATGCCGACCGCGAGCGCAATGACGGCTGCCACCAGCGACAGCTCGAGCGTGGCCGGCAGGCGTTCGACGATCAGCGACGAGACCTTGCGGCCCTGGCGCAGGCTGAGGCCGAACTCGCCCTGCACCGCATTGCCGACGAAGCGCGCGAACTGGATCGGAAACGGCTTGTCGAGCCCCAGATCGGCGCGCAGCTGTGCACGCTGGGCGGGCGTGGCCTCCTGGCCGAGCAGGTTGGTGACCGGGTCGCCGACGTACTGGAACAGCATGAAGGAGATGAAGGCCACCGACAGCATCACGACGATGGCCTGCAGGAACCGGCGAATGATGAAAGCGAGCATGCGTGGGTGAAAGAGGTCCCGAAAGGTCCCGCGTGACTTTACTGCCGAAGCAACTTCCGAACCGCCTCGGGCAAACGAGGGGCCCAGGGGCGCGCGTGCATGAAAAAGGGCCGCTCGGTGGCGGCCCTGGCTGGTGAARGGCGTAGCCGATCAGAAGCGGTGGCGCAGCCCGATCGTGAAGCCATTGCGCTTCTGGGCGCCGTTGGCTGCGCCGCCGGCACCGTTCAGGCTGACATTGCCGCTCAGCTTGGTGGTGTCGGCTTCGACATAGGCATCGGTGCGCTTCGACAGCGCGTAGTCGGCGGCAGCCGTCAGGAACTTGGCGGTGGCATCGGGCGATACCACAGCCGCAGGCCCGTTCTGCTTCGCACGGAAGTAGTGGATGCCCAGATTCAGTTCGGTCGTGGCCTGGAAGTTGGTGCCGATGGTCCAGATCTGGCGCTTGTCGGCCGCCTGGAAGGCCGGGCCACCGAAGCCGCCGTTGGCGCCACCGGTCCAGAAGGCACCGAGCGTCGCCCTGTCAGTGGCCGTCAGACCGGAGTCGACCTTGTTCTCGCCCCAGCCGACATTGAAGTACCAAGGGCCCGTCTTGTACGACGCACCGAAGGTCGTGGCCTTCAACTTCTTCTCCGAGGCGAACTCGTATTCTTCGTAGCCCACGCCGGCGCCGATGCCGCTGTCCGAATAGCGCAGGTAGCCGCCCACGGTCTTCCCGCCGGTGGCCGAACCTTCACCGGCCGACACCTGCAGCGCAGCGCGCACCGGGCCGACTTCGATCAGGTACTTGACCATGTTGTCGGCGCGCGCGCCCACCGCGAAACCGATCTCCGGCTTGTAGGCCTCGAAGTAGGGCGAATAGGGATAGGACGCGTAGGTGCTGGTGACGACATCGAACAGCACGTTGTATTGCCGGCCCAGGGTCACGCGGCCGAAGCCGGTCTGCAAGCCGACCCAGGATTGCTGCCAGAACTGAGCGCCGGGCTGCGTGCCGTTGTCGGGCAACAGCCGGTGTTCCAGGTTGACCAGCGCCTTCATGCCGCCACCGAGGTCTTCGACGGTGTTGATGCCGAGTCGGCTTTGCGACATACCCCCACCGATTTCGCGCCACATGCCAGCTTCGGCGCCCCCGTTCTGCTCGTTCGATGTATGCCGCATCGCCACGTCGACGATGCCGTAGATCGTGACACTCGACTGCGCGAATGCCGAAGAACCCATCGCAGCGAGCGCCGCAGTCACCAAGATCGTCTTTTTCACAGTTGTCTCCTGTTGTCGGTAGCAAACGAATTCTTCTTGTTGCAGGAATTGTCATTGAAGCAGCACGGTCGTGCGCTTTCCTGTTGCTACGCGTTCACTGGCGTAAACCTTGATTGCGACAAAGCGCCGATCGTTCTTGTTGTGTCAATTCGTGTCACTCAGGCGACACGCCCATGAAAAAGGCCGCCCGAAGGCGGCCTTTGAACGAACTGCATCAGAGTGGCACGGCAAGCCGTGCCGCTGCGATCAGAACGAGTGGCGGATACCGGCTTCGAAGCCTTGCGACTTCTGGCCACCCGAGATGTAGGGCAGAGCCGGCGACGAGGCCGTCGCGGTCGTGCCTTGCACCGTGTAGGTGGCAGTACCCTTGTTCTTGATCGACGCGAACGTGCTGTACAGCGCGGTGCGCTTGGACAGGTCGTACTGGTAGCCGACAGCGAACTGGTTGGCATCGTTGGCATCGATGCTCGCGCCAGCAGCGTTCGTGCCCTTCATGTCGACGCGGACGTAGCCAGCACGGAAGGTGCTTGCACCGACCGGCACCGAGGCGCCGATCTGGATCACGTTCTGCTTCGCGTCGAGGTACTTGGCTTGAGCGCCGAAGCCCAGGACCTTCACAGCACCGAAGTCGTACGAAGCGCCGATGATGCCCTTCTTGTACTTCTCGCCGTCGGTGATGTTTTCGGTGGTGCCGTAGGTGCCCGACACGTCCAGCGGGCCAGCGGCGTAGCCGAGGCGGCCAGCGATGTGCTTCTTGCCGTTGACGCCTTCACCAGCAGCGACCGACGCGCGAGCGTAGAAGCCACCCAGGGCCGGCGTGTAGTAGCTGACCATGTTGTCCGAACGGGTCACCGTGTCGACGTTGCCGGCACCGACGGTGCTGGCAGCGTTGAAGTGGCCCACGTCGGCAACACCATTGGTGCCGAAGGTGTCGTAGTCGGCGAAGCCCGTGAAGGTTGCGGTCAGTTCGCGGCCGGCACGGATTTCACCGAAGTTGCCGATCAGGCTGACGGTCGAACGACGGTGCCAGAAGCGCGTCGAGTTGGCCGTGCCGGCATCCGGATTCACAGCCGATTCCAGCCAGAAACCAGCCTTCAGGCCGCCACCCAGGTCTTCGACACCACGGAAGCCCAGACGGCTGCTGTTGATGCCGTCGGTGCTCAGCGTCTTCAGCTTCTGGTCGCCGTTCTTGGTGTAACGGGCRCCGACGTCCAGGATACCGAACAGCGTGACCGACGACTGCGCCGAAGCTGCACCGGCAAACGCGCCCAGAGCTGCGAGAACGAGTAGAGATTTTTTCATTGCGACGATCTCCTAAGTTGAACAAGAGGTCCCGGTCACCAGAATCCCCGCCGGGGACAGACCGAGCCAACCTCCTCAGTGGAAGTTGGCGTATTGCACCAGAGCGCGGCATGTAAGCAAAGGCTCGTGGCACTGCATTGGGGGCTTGTGTTGTCTGAGCACAACGTGCACGGAATCGACACGAAACCATGCTTGCTGCGCCGGCACATGCCGGCACGAACGCCCGTTCGGTATCCTGCGCGCATGCCTTCCATCGCCACTTCCGGCCGCTCGCTGTCGCGCCTCGACCACTGGTTGGGCGCCGCCGACAGCGCGCTGCGAACCCTCGCCGCGCCGACACCCGGCGCCGCCTCGAAGCCCACGCCGGCCCGTACGCTGCCGACCCTCACGCGGGCCGAGCAACAGCTGTCCGGTGCCTTGATGCGCGTCAATCACGTCGGCGAGGTCTGCGCCCAGGCGCTCTACCAGGCGCAGGCGCTGACGGCCCGCGATCCGGCGTTGCGCTCGCACTGCGAAGCGGCCGCGCGCGAAGAGGCCGACCACCTGTCGTGGACGCACCAGCGGCTCGTCGAGCTGCAGGCGCACCGCAGCCTGCTGAATCCGCTCTGGTACGCCGGCGCCTTCGGCATCGGCTGGGCGGCCGGCCTGGCGGGCGACCGCATCAGCCTGGGCTTCATCGTCGAGACCGAACGCCAGGTCGAGGCGCACCTGGCCGGCCACAACGAGCAATTGCCCGCCGCCGACGACGCGTCACGCGCCATCGTGCAGCAGATGAAGGACGACGAAGCCCGCCACGCGGAAGACGCCAGCGCAGCCGGCGGCATCACGCTGCCGTGGCCGGTTCGCACCGCGATGCGCCTGGCGGCCCGCGTCATGACGGCCACCGCGCACCGCATCTGACGGCGATCAGGCCTCGACGATCTCGAAGCTGGTCGTGATCTCGGCCGTCTTCGCCAGCATGATGGTGGCCGAGCAGTACTTGTCGTGCGACATCTGGATCGCCCGCTCGACCGCCTGCGCCGGCAGGCCCTTGCCGCTGACGGTGAAGTGCAGGTGGATCTTCGTGAAGACCTTCGGGTCGGCCGGCGCCCGCTCGGCCTGCATCTTCACCTGGCAGCCGGTCACCTCGTGGCGGCCGCGCTTCAGGATCAGCACCACGTCGTAGGCGGTGCAGCCGCCGGTGCCGGCGAGCACCGTCTCCATCGGGCGCGGCGCGAGGTTGCGGCCGCCGCCGTCGGGCGCACCGTCCATCAGCAGCACATGGCCGCTGCCGGTCTCGGCCACCATGCCCATCCCGGTCGCGGGCATCCAGTTGATCGTGCATTCCATCGTCTGACTCCAGGCCTTCGCAAAGCCGCCACATCCGCCCCAGCGGGCGACCGGCATTGTGCATCCCGTCACAACCCCACGCCCGGCAGCGTCGCCGAAGCCCCTCGCCCATATTGCGGCGCAACATGACTGCAGCTACACTCGCGCAATCGATGTCTTCCGGGACATCACCGTTTGTCTCCTCCACCTCCTCCATTGGTGGATTCAGCCCAAGTCAGCAATGACTTGGGCTTTTTTCTGCCTGCATCCCAGCCGCGCGCCGGGGCCGAGCGGTTGGCGACCACTGACGTATCATCCGGCGCCCCCAGAACAACCCCTCCGAGGAGTCCCCGATGGCAGGCGCCGCTCGCCCGAAAAAACCGCGCCCCGCGCCTGCCAAGGCGACCGGCTCGCCGCTCAGCCTGTCCGACTACCTGCAGAAGATCCTGACGGCGAAGGTCTACGACGTGGCCGACGAGACGCCGCTCGAGACGGCGCGCAGCCTGTCGAAGCGCGTCGGCAACCAGGTGCTGCTCAAGCGCGAGGACAGCCAGCCGGTGTTCAGCTTCAAGCTGCGCGGCGCCTACAACAAGATGGCGCACCTGGACGCCGCTTCGCTGAAGCGTGGCGTGATCTGCGCCTCGGCCGGCAACCATGCGCAGGGCGTGGCGCTCGGCGCCCACAAGCTCGGCTGCCAGGCCGTCGTCGTGATGCCGGTGACGACGCCGCGCGTGAAGATCGACGCGGTGCGCGCGCTCGGCGGCGAGGTCGTGCTGCACGGCGACAGCTACTCCGACGCCTACGTTCACGCGCTCGAGCTCGAGAAGGCCCGCGGCCTCACCTTCGTGCACCCGTTCGACGACCCCGACGTGATCGCCGGCCAGGGCACCATCGCGATGGAGATCCTGCGCCAGCACCAGGGTCCGATCGACGCGGTGTTCGTCGCGATCGGCGGCGGCGGCCTGATCGCCGGCATCGCCGCGTACATCAAGGCGGTGCGGCCCGAGATCAAGGTGATCGGCGTGCAGACCTCCGACTCCGATGCGATGGTGCGCTCGGTCAAGGCCGGCAAGCGCGTGCAGCTGAGCGACGTCGGCCTGTTCTCGGACGGCACGGCCGTCAAGCTGGTCGGCGAAGAGACCTTCCGGCTGGCACGCGAGCTGGTCGACGACTTCGTGCTCGTCGACACCGACGCGGCCTGCGCCGCCATCAAGGACGTGTTCCAGGACACCCGCAGCATCCTCGAGCCGGCCGGCGCGCTCGGCGTGGCGGCCATCAAGCAGTACGCCGAGACGCACAAGCTGAAGGGCCGCACGCTGGTCGCGATCACCACCGGCGCGAACATGAACTTCGACCGGCTGCGCTTCGTCGCGGAGCGCGCCGAGGTCGGCGAGGAACGCGAGGCGCTGTTCGCGGTGACGATCCCCGAGGAGCACGGCAGCTTCCGCCGCCTGTGCGAGCTGATCGGCGCGCGCAGCGTCACCGAGTTCAACTACCGCATCTCGGATGCGAACCAGGCGCATGTGTTCGTCGGCCTGGCCACCAGCAACCGCGGCGAATCGACGAAGATCGCGCGCAGCTTCGGCAGGCACGGCTTCGACACCATCGACCTGACCGACGACGAACTGGCCAAGCAGCACGTGCGCCACATGGTGGGCGGGCGCAGCGAACTCGCACGCGACGAGCGCCTGTACCGCTTCGTGTTCCCCGAGCGCCCGGGCGCGCTGATGCGCTTCCTGTCGTCGATGCACCCGGACTGGAACATCAGCCTGTTCCACTACCGCAACCAGGGCGCCGACTACGGCCGCATCCTGGTCGGCATCCAGGTGCCGCGCGGTGACAAGAAGGCCTTCAAGGCGTTCCTCGAAGGCCTCGCCTACCCGTGCGTCGACGAGACCGACAACCCGGTCTACCGGCTGTTCCTGCGCTGAACCCGCCGTGCGCGCCAAGCCCGACAGCCTGACTCCTAGGGATGACACACCATTGCCGCGGCCGCGAGCGCTGCTCCACAATCCATGCTCGGTATTCGAACTCGAAGTGACGGTGACGCTGGGGCGATTTCCATGACGACCCCTCCGGCACGATCCAACACCCTGCCCATGTCCGTCAACCGATCACTGATCTCTCCCACGGCCAACCCCCTTCTCGAGCAGGCCTTGCGCGAGAAGCTGAWGCGCCGCAGCGAGGTGACCGGCAACCTGGGCGAACTCGAGCCGCTCGCGGTGCGCCTGGGCCTGATCCAGAACACGCTGAAGCCGCGCTTCAGTTCGCCGCAGATCGCGCTGTTCGCGTCCGACCACGGCCTGGCGGTCGACGGCATCAGCCCGGTCGGCCAGCCGTCGACGGCCAGGCTGGTGCAGAACCTGCTGGCCTCGCAGCTGCCGGTGTCGGTGTTCGCC
>NZ_JBFUGN010000119.1:0-10625 GCF_056402895.1 Rhizobacter sp. P3_B12
CTACGGCACCTTCCCGACGCTGACGCCGGGCGGGCCGGACGACGTCGGCAAGGACAGCTGGGAGCTGCAGGGCCGCTGGATCCCGACCACCTCGGTCGACCAGTACGCGGCCACGATGCTCGGCTGGTTCGGCGCCACCGACACGCAGCTCGCGACCGTGCTGCCGAACCTGAAGAACTTCGCGACCAGGAAGCYCGGGTTCCTGTAACCGCTCTGTCGCGGATGGCTGCAGCCTGTCCGGCCGATCGGCCGGACCGTCGCCCGGCTGTCGCGCCGCCCCCGTGCCGCCGCTTACAGTGGCTGCATGGTCTCGACTCCCACCCCGCCCGCCGCCCCCGGCTTCACCGGCTCGATGCTGCCGGCCGCCCGCCGCACCTTCAGCGCCTATGCCCGCTGGCTGGACAGCATCAGCTGGAAGCGCTTCGTCCTGCTGTCGGTGCTGGCGCTGATCGCCGCCGGCATCCTGTCGGACCTGCCGCCGTTCAACCTGCGCTGGACCGACGACCGCGTCGTCGTGAAGGGCCCGAAGAAGCGCAAGGCGCCGGCGATCACTGCACCCGCCGCACCGACCGCGCCGGCCGCGCCCGCCAGCGCCGCCTCGGCCGAGCCGGCCAAGCGTGCCAACGTGACCATCGCCGGCAAGCCGTTCGAGGTCACGATCGACGACAAGGGCGTGCGCATCGGGCCGCTGGAGATCGATGACAAGGGCGTGCGCGCCGGTGGCGTGACGATCGACGATCGCGGCGTGCGCATCGGCCCGGCGGCACCGGCCGCGTCGGCTGCCGCATCGGCGGCCGCCGGCATCACGATCTCGGTGCCGGCCATCGAGGTCAAGCTGCCGAAGAACGCCGACACCGAGGAGGTGCGTGCCGCGGTCGAGGAGGCCAAGGCCGACATCCAGCGGGCGATCGCCGACGCGCAGGAGGCCGCGGCCGAGGCCCAGCGCGAGGCCGCCGACCGCGTGCTCGAGAAGATGGCCGCCGACGAAGACAACGAGGTGGAGACCATCACGATCAAGGGCTTCCGCCCCGGCGACCACCTGCCCGGTTTCACCTTCCTGCTGATCTTCATCTCGATGGTGATCAAGATCATGGCCGCCGGCCGCTTCAAGGCCGAGGCGCAGGCGGTGGTGGCCACCGAGATGGCCGAGTCCGAGGCGCTGAAGCGCCAGGTGATCGAGGCCCGCATGGCCGCGATGCAGGCGCAGGTGGAGCCGCACTTCCTGTTCAACACGCTGGCGAGCATCGACCACCTGATCGAGACCGACCCGCCGCGCGCCAGCCGGATGCAGAAGAACCTGATCGCGCTGCTGCGCGCCAGCATGCCGACGATGCGCGAGGCCAATGCGCAGGCCACGCGCGACCTGGGCCGCGAGCTCGCGGTGATCCGGCCCTACCTGGAGATCCTGAAGGTGCGGATGGAGGAGCGCCTGCAGACCGAGGTGCGCGTGAGCGACGGCCTGCTGTCGGCCGAGTTCCCGCCGATGATGCTGCAGAGCCTGGTCGAGAACGCGATCAAGCACGGGCTGGAGCCGAAGGCCGAGGGCGGCTCGCTGACGGTGGCCGCCGAGATCGTGCACGGCAAGCTCGCGGTGTCGGTGGCCGACACCGGCCTCGGCTTCGGCAAGGCCGCGACCGCCGGCACCGGCATCGGCCTCGCGAACATCCGCGAACGCCTGCAGCTGCTGTACGGCAGCGCGGCCAGCCTGACCGTGTCCGAGAACCCCGGCGGCGGCACGCGGGTGACGATCACCGTGCCCTACCGCGCCAAGACGTCCGAAGGAGCCCCTGCATGAAACGCGTCCTCAAGCTCTTCCTGTGCCTCGGCCTCAGCGCCCTCGTGATGGCCGGCCTCGCCGCCGCGGCGCTGATCCACAGCCTGCCGGCCGACGGCATCCACGTGAGCATCGACGGCGAGTCGTGGATGCTGCCGTCGCTGCAGGCCGGCCAGTGGCTGGTGCTCACCGCCTGCCTGCTGGTGGCCGCGCTGGTGGTGGCGATCGTCGTGCCGTTCACGCTGATGGTGGGCCTGGGCGTGCCGCTGCTGTTCGCCGCGCTGGCCGTCGGCATCGCCGTCGCGGTGGCGCTGATCGCCGCGGGGCTGCTGCTGTCGCCGGTGCTGCTGGTGGCCGGGCTGCTGTGGCTCGCGTGGCGCGTGCTGGAGCGCAAGCCGAAAGCGACGAACACGCCCCAGGCCCCGGCTGAGGCTACGATCCGGGCATGAACATCCGAGCTGTGATTGCCGACGACGAGCGGCTGATGCGCGAGCAGCTTCGCGCGCGACTCGCCGAGGTGTGGCCCGAGCTGGAGATCGTTGCCGAGGCGAAGAACGGCATCGAGGCGGTGGAGCTGACCACGCAGCACCGGCCCGACCTGGTCTTCCTCGACATCCGGATGCCGGGCATGACCGGTGTCGAGGCGGCGCGCCAGATCGGCCAGCTCGCCGCCGGCGACGACGACTGGGACGGCTGCGAGATCGTCTTCATCACCGCCTACGACCAGTACGCGGTCGAGGCCTTCGAGCAGGGCGTCGTCGACTACGTGCTGAAGCCGGCCGAGCGCGAGCGGCTCGCGCTGACGGTGGAGCGCATCCGCAAGCGGCTCGCGCAGCGCGCGGCCTCGCACGAGGCGCCGCCGGTGGCCGGGCCCGAGATGCAGCAGCTGCTGCAGAAGCTCGCGCAGCAGCTGAACCCGGGCAGCGCGCCGCAGCGGCTGCGCTGGATCCAGGCGACGGTCGGGCAGAGCATCCAGATGATCCCGGTCGACGACGTGCTGTTCTTCATCTCCGACGAGAAGTACACGCGAGTGCAGACGGCGACGATCGAGGCGCTGATCCGCAAGCCGATCAAGGAGCTGCTGGACGAGCTGGACCCGAACCAGTTCTGGCAGATCCACCGCTCGACGCTCGTCAACACGCAGGCGATCTCGGGCGTGACGCGCGACCTGCGCGGGCGCCAGCTGGTCAGCGTGAAGGGGCACAACGAGAAGCTCGAGGTGTCTCGCAGCTTCACCGGATTGTTCAAGGGGATGTGACGCGCCGCAACGACATGGCGATCAGCGTCTGCGCCGCCCAGTAGGTGGCCAGGATCCACAGCGCCGACAGCGGCAGCGGCGCTGCGAACTTGTGGGTGGCCAGCAGCGCATCCGAAACGACGAACAGCGCGCCGCCCAGCGCCGCGACGCGGCCCACCGCCGCCGCCTGCGCCGCCATCGTCGCGAGGCACACCACATAGGCCAGCACCGGCACGCGCAACGCCGCCGGAACGCCCGGCCACAAGGCCCACAGGATCGCACCCGCCACCACCGCATACGCCGCGAACGCCAGCGGCCGCGCCGCGAAGCGCACGCCGCGCGTGAACGCCACGATGTACGCCAGGTGCGCCAGCAGGAAGGCCACCAGCCCCGGCAGGAAGCCCTGCACCGGCCACAGCAGCGCGACATCCCCGGCCAGTGACAGCAGCAGCCCCGCCCGCACCCAGCGCCGCCGCGCCGGCGCATCGGCCCCGCGRGACCATGCGAACGCGATGATCAGCAGCGTGGTCAACGGCTTGAACACGAACAGCCAGTGCGCCGCGATCCAGCCGTCGCCCGACGCGATGGCCAGCGCCGCGCTTGCGACGATGGCCCCCGTCCACGCCATCCAGGTGATCGGCTTCATTCCGCCCCCGCCGCCGGTGCTGCCGCCTTGGCCAGTTCGGCCCGCGCCTGCGCCGCGGCGCGCAGCGCCTTCAGCTTCTCGCGCGGGTCTTCCTTCGGGCCGGCCTCGTGCAGCTTCATCTCGCCGATGAAGCGGCTCGGGATGCCCTGCACGAAATCGCGCCCGCGCTTGCGCCGGCGCAGCGTGCTCACCGCCAGCGTCGTGCGGGCCCGCGTGATGCCGACGTACATCAGCCGGCGCTCCTCCTCGAGCCGCTGTGGCGTCATCTCCTCGTCGTCGCTGCGGAACGGCAGCAGCCCTTCGTTGACGCCGGCCAGCACCACGTGCGGCCATTCGAGGCCCTTCGACGCGTGCAGCGTCGACAGCGTGATCACGTCCTGCTCCTCGCCGCGTTCGGCCAGGCTCATGATCACCGAGATGGTCTGCGCGACGTCGAGCACGCTGGTGCGCTCGGTCTCGATGCTCATGCCGCCGTCGTTCTCGATCTCGCCGCCGCAGCGCTTGGCGATCCAGTCGATGAAGTCGATCACGTTCGACCAGCGCGACGCGGCGAGCTTCTCGCTGTCCTCGCCGTCGTAGAGGTGCTTCTCGTAGTCGATGTCCTTCAGCCAGCCCATCAGCAGCGCCTTCGCGTCCTCGGCGCCGGTGGTGTGGCGCGCGCGGTACTCGAAATCGCTGACGTAGCGGCCGAACTCGTGCAGCGAGCCGATCGCGCGCGCCGGGATCGCCGTGCCCAGGCTCTCGGCGAACAGCGCCTCGTACAGGCTGGTCTTCCACTTGCCGGCGAACTCGCCCAGGCTGCCGAGCGTCTGGTGGCCGATGCCGCGCTTGGGCGTGGTGACCGCGCGCAGGAAGGCCGGGTCGTCGTCGTTGTTCACCAGCAGCCGCAGCCAGGCGCACAGGTCGCGGATCTCGGCACGGTCGAAGAAGCTCTGGCCGCCCGACACCTTGTACGGCAGCTCGGCCTTGCGCAAGGCCTTCTCGATCACCCGCGCCTGGTGGTTGGCGCGGTACAGGATCGCGAAATCCTTGAACTGCACGCCGTCGGCCGCGCCGTTCGCGCGGATCGCCTGGATGCGCGCCACCGCGCGCTCGGCCTCGTGCTCCTCGTTGTCGCACTCGACCAGCTGCACCGGCTCGCCGTCGCCGAACGCGCTCCACAGCTTCTTCTCGAACAGCTTCGGGTTGTTGCCGATCACGGCGTTGGCCGCGCGCAGGATGTAGCCGGTGGAGCGGTAGTTCTGCTCCAGCGGGATCACTTTCAGGTCGGCGTACTCCTGCGGCAGGCGGCGCAGGTTCTCGATGGTGGCGCCGCGCCAGCCGTAGATGCTCTGGTCGTCGTCGCCCACCGCGGTGAACATGCCGCGTTCGCCGACGATGTTCTTCAGCAGTTCGTACTGGATCGCGTTGGTGTCCTGGTATTCGTCGACGAGCACGTAGCGCAGCGTGTTCTGCCAGGTGGCGCGCGCCTCGGCATCGCGCTTGAGCAACCGGTACGGCAGGCCGATCAGGTCGTCGAAGTCGACCGCCTGGTAGGCCGCGAGGCGCTCTTCATAGCGCTTCATCACCTTCTGCGCGACCACGTCGTCGTCGGTCTCGGGCTTCACGTCGTCGCTGCCCAGGCCCTCGTTCTTCCACAGGCTGATGGTCCACTGCCAGCGGCGTGCCATCGCGATGTCGGTGGTGCCGCCGGCGTCCTTCAGGATGCCGAGCACGTCGTCGCTGTCGAGGATGCTGAACTTCTCCTTCAGGCCCAGCCGCTCGCCCTCGGCGCGCAGGATGCGCACGCCCAGCGAGTGGAAGGTGCTGACGACCAGGTGCTTGGCGGCGCGCGCGCCGATCAGCGACTTGGCGCGCTCGCGCATCTCCTGCGCGGCCTTGTTGGTGAAGGTGATCGCGGCGATCTGCCCCGGCGCATAGCCGGCCTGCAGCAGCCGCGCGATCTTGTGCGTGATCACCCGCGTCTTGCCGGAGCCGGCGCCGGCCAGCACGAGGCACGGGCCGGACAGGTGCTGCACCGCCTCCATCTGGGCGTTGTTCAGCGTGGAGACGGAATCGGGGGAGGAGGACACGGGGGAACGGCTCGGAAGCAAACTCGCATCGATCATAGGCGAGCGTCCGTCGCAGCGAGGCCGCGTGACTGTGATAGAACAATCGCGAACCCCTCCGAGCTTTCTTGCCGATCCTTCCATGAGCCCCACTTCCTTCGACCGCCGCCGCCTGCTGCAATGGGCCGCGGCCAGTGCCGGTGCGCCGCTGTTCGTGCGCGCCGCGCGCGCCGCCGACATCGACCGTTTCCCGCTCGGCATCGCCTCCGGTTCGCCGCGCGCCGACAGCGTCGTGCTGTGGACACGCCTGATGGGCGCCGACCTGCCGCCGCGCGTGCCGGTGCAGTGGGAGCTGGCGCGCGACGAGGCCTTCACCCAGGTCGTCGCGCGCGGCACCGAGACCGCCGAGGCCGCCTGGGGCCACAGCGTGCATGCGCAGCCGCGCGAGCTCGCGCCGTCGCGCAGCTACTTCTACCGCTTCACCGCGCTCGGCGCGCGCAGCGCGACCGGCCGCACCCGCACCGCGCCGCCGGCCGGCGCGAGCGAATCGCTGGCCTTCGCGATCGCGTCGTGCCAGCGCTGGGACCACGGCCACTTCGCCGCGTGGCGCCACCTCGCCGACGAATCGCCCGACCTGGTCGTCTTCCTTGGCGACTACATCTACGAGTACGGGCCGGTCGCCGGCCGCGTGCGCCTGCACGAGGGCAGCGGCGACGCGACGACGCTCGCGCAGTACCGGGCCCGCTACGCGCAGTACAAGGGCGATGCCGACCTGCAGCGCATCCATGCCGTGGCGCCGTGGATCGTGACCTGGGACGACCACGAGGTCGCGAACGACTACGCGAACGACCAGGGCCAGGACCTGGCGCCGAACTTCCTCGAACGCCGGGCCGCGGCCTACCAGGCCTGGTGGGAGCACATGCCGCTGCCGCTGTCGGCGCGGCCGGTGCGCGCGAATGCGCAGGTGTTCGACCGCTACGACTGGGGCGCGCTGGCGCGCTTCCACGTGCTCGACGACCGCCAGTACCGCGACCACCAGGCCTGCCCGAAGCCGGGCCGCGGCGGCTCGAGCACCATCGACCTGGCCGCCTGCCCCGAGCTGATGAAGCCCGGGCGCACGCTGCTCGGCGTGGCGCAGGAGCGCTGGCTCGGCGAGGGCCTGGCGCGCACCGACGCAAGAACCGATGCGCGCTGGAACCTGCTCGCGCAGCAGACGCTGATGGCGCCGTTCACCTGGACGAAGGAAGGCCGCTTCTGGACCGACGGCTGGGCCGGCTACCCGGTCGCGCGCGAGCGGCTGCTCGACACGCTGGCCGAGCGCGGCGCCGCCAACCCGGTGGTGCTGAGCGGCGACGTGCATTGCAACTACATCGCCGACCTGAAGCGCCGCCCCGGCGACGCGGCGCCGCTCGCCACCGAGTTCTGCGGCACCTCGATCACGAGCCACGGCATGGCGCAGGACCGGCTCGATGCGGCGCTGCCGCTGAACCCGCACATCCGCTATGCGCGCAGCGAGGAGCGCGGCTACATGAGCTTCCGGCTGAACCCGCAGCGCCTCGAGGCCGCGCTGCGCGTGGTCAGCGATGCAAACGATCCCAACGCGAGCATCCGCACCGCGGCGCGCTATGGCGTCGAGGCGGGGCGGGCGGGCGCGCAGGTCGGATGACGAAAGCGGGCCAACCCACCCCTTCAAATGGGTTATTGGCGTTGCGCGCGCAGATGGCGAATACTTGCGCCACACCATGAGACAGTTCATCCGCCACCCTGTCGACCTGCCGGTCGAGATCGGTACCGGCAACCTGCACGGCCCGGCGGCAGCGGCCCATGCGCATGACATCAGCGCGGGCGGGCTGGCGGTGCATGTCGACCGGGCGGTGGCGCCGGGCGAGCATGTGCACATCTGCATTCCCTATGTGCAACCGGCCTTCGAGGCCGATGCCCGGGTGGCCTGGTGCGAGCCGAGCGAGATCGACGGCTACGAGGTGGGCGTGACCTTCCTCGATGCCGAGGTCGCGTTCCTCGCACGCATGGTCGAGCAGGTGTGCCACATCGAGGACTACCGGCAGTCGGTCAGCCGCATCGAGGGCCGGCAGCTCAGCGCGGAGGAAGCGGCGACCGAATGGATCGACCGCTATGCGCGCGACTTTCCGTCGATCGCCGCCGGCCAGCGACATTGACGTCGTAGCCCGGATGCCAATCCGGGGGTATTTGCAAAGCGCCGTCCCGGATTGGCATCCGGGCTACTGGGTGCGCAGGTCCTGCAGCAAGCTGCCGGAAGCGCGAACTTCTTCCTCGTGGCCTTCGTGACGCCACGGTTCGGCCAGCGCCTCGGCGTACCACGCCTGCATCGCCGGCAAGGCCAGCAGGCGCGCGAGATATTCGTTCGAACGCGCCGAGAGCGCAGGCGAATAGGTCTGGGCCCGGAACGCCAGCGGTGCGAAGAACGCATCCACGGCCGTGAACTGCGAGCCTGCCAGGAACGGCCCGCCGAAGCGGGCGAGCCCTTCATCCCACAACGCCGACAGCCGGTCCCACTCCGCCTGCAGCGCCGGTGGCACCGGCTCGATCCGCACCCGCACGCCGCAGTTCATCGAACACAGGTTGCGCACGTTGAAGAAGCCGGAATGCATCTCGGCGGCCGCGCTGCGCGACCAGGCGCGTGCACCGCGGTCCGCCGGCCAGGCCTGCGGATGCGCCTCGGCGAGGTACTCGATGATCGCCAGCGAATCCCAGACCACCGTCTCGCCATCGACCAGGCACGGCACCTTGCCCGAGGGCGAGAAGCCACCGAAGACCTCGGCCTGCGAGCCGGCGCCGAACGGCACCAGTTGCTCGTCGAACGGGATCTGCAGCGTTCGCATCAGCACCCAGGGGCGCAGCGACCAGGACGAGTAGTTCTTGTTGGCGATGAAGAGCTTGAGCAGGGGGGCGGCCATGCGGCAGTGTAGGCAAAACAGTCCCGCGTGCAGCGAACGGCCGGCTGTCTTAGCATCGTGCGATGGATCTGCGCCATGCCCTCGCACCTGCCGTGTTGCTGCTGTCGCTGCTGGGCACCTCGGTGCAGGCCCAGCCGGTCGACGTGCAGGTCGCGTTGCAGGACGGCAAGGTGGTGCTCGACGTCACCGCGAGCGTGGCCGCCGAGCGCGAGCAGGTGTGGGCGGTGCTGACCGACTACGAGCACATGGCGGGTTTCGTCTCCAACCTCAAATCCAGTGCGGTGATCGGCCATGACAACAACGCGTTGCAGGTCGAGCAGAGCGGCGAGGCGCGCCACGGCCTGCTGCACTTCGCATTCCACAGCGTGCGCTCGGTCGAGCTGGTCGCGCCGCAGGAGATCCGCTCGCACCTGGTCAGCGGCGATTTCAAGAGCTACGAGGCGACGACCCGCCTCACGGCCTCGGACAGCGGGCACACGGTGATCACCTTCCACGGCGAGTACGTGCCGAACCGCTGGGTGCCACCGGGCATCGGGCCGTCGCTGATCAAATCGGAGACCGGCAAGCAGTACGACGAGTTGATCGCGGAGATCCGGCGCCGGCAGGGCGCCGCGGCGCACACGGCCGCGCCGGCGTCGTCACCCTGAGGAGGCTGCACAGGCGCGATACTCCCGCCCCGTGCAGTCCATTCTTGCCGTCACGATTCCCTTCTTCGCGCTGGTGCTGTGCGGCTACGTCGCCGCCCGCCAGCACGTGCTGCCCGAAGCCGCGATCCCCGGCCTCAACGCCTTCGTGCTGTTCTTCGCGCTGCCCTGCATGCTGTTCCGCTTCGGCGCCAGCATGCCGTTCGCGCAGCTGATCGATCCGGCGCTGATCGGCGTCTACGCCGCCTGCGCGCTGCTGGTGGTGGCGCTGACGGTCGCGCTGACGATGCGGCGCGGCGTCGACCTGAAGAACGCCGCCTTCGGCGCGCTGGTCGCCGCGTTCCCGAACACCGGCTTCATGGGCGTGCCGCTGCTGGCCGCGCTGCTCGGCGAGCGTGCCGCCGGTCCGGTGATCGGCACCGTGCTGGTCGACCTGCTGCTCACCAGCTCGCTGTGCGTGGCGCTCGCGCAATCGCGCCGGCACGACGGCACGCCGCACGACGACCTCGGCGTCTCGCTGCGCCGCTCGCTGCGGGGCGCGCTCGGCAACCCGCTGCCCTGGGCGATCGGGCTCGGCGCGCTGCTGGCCGCCAGCGGCCGCGAGCTGCCGGGGCCGCTCGCGCAGATCGTGCGGATGCTGGGCGATGCGGCGACGCCGGTCGCACTGTTCACGATCGGCGCGGTGCTGTGGCGCGCCGGCCAGCATGCGCACAGCCGCACGCCGCTCGGGCACTACCTGCCGGTCGCGCTGATCAAGCTGTTCGTGCACCCGCTGCTGGTGTTCGGCCTCGGGCTGGCGGCGCGCCGGGCCGGCCTCGCGGTCAGCGATTTCGGGCTGGCCGTGCTGACGCTGGCGGCCGCGCTGCCGAGCGCCAGCAACGTCTCGCTGCTGGCCGAGCGCTACCGGGCCGACAACGGGCGCATCGCCCGCATCATCCTGGCCAGCACCGTGCTGGCCTTCGCCAGCTTCTCGCTGCTGGCGGGCTGGCTGATCCCGCGTGCGGGTGGTGGGTGAGGGCGATTGTGATTCGCTATCGTTGATCTTTGATCAATTGAATTTACGGCGAGGCCTGGCTTTCCGACACTGAGGCACCGAACCCAGGAGCCCTCGCATGAGCCAAACCCCCTCCCGCCTCACCACCGCCTCCGGCATTCCGGTGGTCGACAACCAGAACTCGATCACCGCCGGCCCGCGCGGCCCGGTGCTGCTGCAGGATTTCCACCTGATCGAGAAGCTGCAGCACTTCAACCGCGAGCGCATCCCGGAGCGGGTCGTGCACGCGAAGGGCTCGGGCGCCTACGGCAGCTTCACCGTCACGCACGACATCAGCCGCTACACC
>NZ_JBFUGN010000120.1:0-10606 GCF_056402895.1 Rhizobacter sp. P3_B12
GCCGCGGCGTGTGCTGGTGCAGCGACCACAGCGCGTCGCGCTCGAACACGCACAGCCAGGCCTCGCCCAGCGCCTCGACGCCGTGCACCGCGGCATCGGTCATCTTCTGCTGCACGCCGATGAAGTCGCCGGGCAGCAGGAAGTTCAGGATCTGCCGGCGGCCGTCGCTCAGCGTCTTGTAGCGGAAGGCCCAGCCCGAGAACAGCGTGAACAGCGGTGCGTCGCCCGCGCCCTCGTCGATGATGCTGGCGCCGCTGTCGCGCCGCAGCTCGCGGTGCTTCAGCGACTGGATCAGCGCCAGTTCGTCGGGCGAAGCCGGCACGAACAGCGGCAGCGCGCGCAGCGGGCACTCGCTGCACGGAACGCGCACCGCAGGGTGTGGCAGTGCTGTGTCTTTTGACATGTGTGCGGCCCTCCGCGGCCGATAGATTGGAGGTTTCGGCCTTCCCGTGAATCCTCCAGCCCCGTTGTCCGTGTACCGCCTTCTCTACCTCAGCCATCTCGCGTCCGGTCGGGACTTCTCGGTGGTGGCGCAGATTCTGCACGTGTCCCGCGAACGCAACCAGCAGCTCGGCATCACCGGCGTGCTGGTGTTCGACGGTGCGCGCTTCTGCCAGCTGATCGAGGGCCCGCGCGCGCATGTCGTCTCGCTGGCGCATCGCATCCAGGCCGATCCACGCCACACCGGCTACCGCGTGCTGTTCGAGAACGAGGACGGCAGTGCGCGCCTGCAGCCGCGCTGGCGCACCGGCTACTGCGAGCCCGACGACCTCGACGTCTTCGAGGACGTCAGCGAGCTCGGCGCAGTCGAGGCCTTGCACACCTTCCTGCAGCGCGTACCGGGCTGGGACCTGTCGTCCTGACGAGCCCCTTGTTTCGCTCGCTGCGCTGACTCCTGCGCGGGAATCTCCCCTCGAGCCGGCGAGGGCCTGCCCCTACGCTGCACAGCCAGGGTGCCTCCAGAGCAAGAAGTAGACGTGTGGCAGTTTCGTGCGGACATGACCGCACGCCAGCTCCGCTGTGCATCGGTCCCCGCGCGACTGAGGAGACAAGATTGCAACAACATCGTTCAACGCCGCGGCGAGGCTTCGCCCTGCGGTTGGGGTGGCTCGCCGCGTTGCTCGCGGCCGGCTGCGGCGGCAGCGGGCATGAGGACGCGCCGGCGACGGCATCACGCGCGCCGACCGAGGCCGCGCAGGCGGCCGACATCGACCTGCTGCCGCTGGTGAACCCGTTCGTCGGCACCAAGATCGGCAACCCGAACCCCGACAACCAGGGCACCGGCGGTGCGGTCGGCAACACCTTCCCCGGCGCGACGCTGCCGTTCGGCATGGTGCAGTACAGCCCCGACACCGGCTACGGCGAGTTCTACGGCTTCGGCGGCTACAACTACGACAAGGGCGTGATCCAGGGCATCAGCCTGGTCCACTCCAGCGGCACCGGCTGCTCGATCCAGCAGGACATCTCGATGCTGCCGATCGTGGGCAACATCGCCAGCTCGCCCGGCACCCACATCGAGGCCTACCAGGTCGGCTTCTCGCACGCCAACGAGCAGGCCGTGCCGGGCTCGTACCGCGTCGGGCTGAACAACGGCGTCAATGCCGAGCTGACCGTCACGAAGCGCACCGGCGCCGGCCGCTTCACCTGGCCGGCCACCAACGACGCGACGATGATCCTGAACATCGGCCGCAACGGCGTCGGCGCCCGCAGCGCGCAGCTGGAGATCGTCGGCACCGACTCGGTCCAGGGCTTCGTCGAGACCGGCGGCGTGTGCGGCGGCGGCGGTTACTTCGTCTACTTCCACGGCCAGTTCGACAAGCCGTTCGCGAGCTTCGGCACCTACCAGGGCGACACCGTGACGCCCGGCTCGCGCACCGCGGCGCGTGCACAGAACAACGGCGGCTGGGTCAAGTTCGCCGGCGGCGGGCAGGTGAAGCTGCGCATCGGCGTCTCGTACGTCAGCACCGCGAACGCGAAGCTGAACATGCAGGCCGAGAACCCGGCCTGGGATTTCGACGGCATCAGGAGTACGGCGCAGGCGACCTGGAACGCGACGCTCAACAAGGTGCAGGTGACAGGGGGATCGACCGACGACCRCACCAAGTTCTACAGCGCGCTGTACCACTCGCTGCTGCACCCCAACCTGTTCAGCGACGTGAACGGCCAGTACATCGGCTTCGACAACAAGACCTACACCGCGACCGGCTGGGACAAGTACGCGACCTTCTCCGGCTGGGACATCTACCGCTCGCAGGTGCAGCTGATCGGCTGGCTCGCACCGAAGGAGGCGAGCGACATGGCGCAGTCGATGGTGGTCGATGCCGAGAAGGGCGGCGGCGGCTACCCGAAGTGGCCGACCGCGAACGACGACACCTGCGTGATGGTGGGCGATGCCGGCGCGGTGATCGTCGCCAACCTGTACGCGTTCGGCGGCCGCAGCTTCGACACCGCGGCCGCGCTGCGCTACATGGAGCAGGGCGCGACGCAGCCCGGCACGCGCTCGCGCAACTGCGAGACGCGGCCGGGGCTGGCGGACTACCTGGGCCACGGCTACATCCCGATCGAGACGCCCGACCTGTGGGGCGCGGCCGCCTCGGCCGAGGAGTACGCGCTGGCCGATTCGGCGATCGCGCAGTTCGCCGCATCGCTCGGCGACACGGTCAAGCGCGACAAGTACCTGACGCAGGCGCAGATGTGGAAGCCGCTGTATTCCAACTTCAGCGGCTACCTCCACCCGCGCACCGCGGGCGGCAGCTTCAAGAGCGCCTTCACGCGCACCGATGGTGCCGGCTTCGTCGAAGGCGACTCGGCGCAGTACACCTGGATGGTGCCGCAGAACTACCGCGGCCTGTTCGACCGCATGGGCGGCAACGCGGCGGCGATCACGCGGCTCGACGAGCACTTCACGCAGCTCGACTCGGGGCCGAACAGCCCGTACGCCTTCATGGGCAACGAGCCGGAGCACGGCACGCCGTGGGCCTACAACTTCGCCGGCGCGCCGTACAAGTCGCAGGCGGTGGTGCGGCGCATCCTGACCGACCTGTACAAGACCGGGCCCGACGGCCTGACCGGCAACGACGACCTGGGCGCCACCTCGGCCTGGTACGTGTGGGGCGCGCTCGGGCTGTATCCGGAGATCCCGGGGCTCGGCGGCTTCGTGGTCGGCAGCCCGCTGTTCCCGAGCACCGCGGTGCGCATGGGCAACGGCCGCACGCTGACGATCAACGCGTCGAATGCCGGCGCGAACGGCACCTACGTGCAGAGCCTGAAGCTGAACGGCGCCACGTCGACGCGCACCTGGCTGCCGCTTGCGCAGCTCGGCGCCGACACCACGCTCGACTTCGTGCTCGGTACCGCCGCCAACACCGCCTGGGGCAGCGCCGCGGCCGATGCACCGCCCTCGTTCGATGCGCCGCGCACGACGACGAACGCGAGCGGCTTCTTCTCGGACTTCGAGGCCGGCATCGCGCAGCCCGACTGGAACGACACGGTCGACTTCCAGGCCAACGTCGGCGGCTTCTGCTGCGGGCTGAACCACATGGAGACCTCGACGCGGCGCGAGAACATCGCGCACAGCGGCACGACGGCGCTGATGTACTCGGGCAACGACACGGACGCGACGCGCTCGTTCTCGTACAACAAGGTGTTCGACGTGCGCATCCCGGTGAGCGCGGGCACCACGCTGTCGTACTGGATCYACCCGCAGAACTCGGCGCCGAACAGCGCCTTCGTCGCGGTGGACCTGATCTTCACCGACGGCAGCAGCCTGCGCGATTCGGGCGCGACCGACCAGAACGGCGTGAGGGTGCATCCGGAGTTCCAGGGCCGAGGCGGCCGGCTCGCCGGCAATACCTGGAACGAGGTGCGCTCGAACATCGGCCAGTGGGCGGCGGGACGCACGATCGCGCGCATTCTCGTGGCCTATGACCGGCCGGATGCAACCGGCACCTTCCGGGGATTCGTCGACGACATCCGCGTCGCGCCCTGATCAGGCGGGGTTGTCTATTTCGATGAACTCGTGCTCGAGGCCGAATTTCTCGGCCACGTGCGCGGCCAGCGCAGGCGCACCATAGCGCTCGCTGGCGTGGTGCCCGCACGCAAAGAAGGCCACGCCGGTTTCGCGTGCGAGGTGCGCCTGCGGCTCGGAGATCTCGCCGGTGACGTAGGCGTCGGCACCGGCGGCGATCGCCGCCTCGAAATACCCCTGGGCACCACCGGTGCACCAGGCCACGCGCCGGATTGGCCGGCCCACCCCGGGATCGACCACCACCGGCGCGCGGTTCAGCCGCAAGCTCAGCAGCGCCGTCAGCGCCGGCACCGTCAGCGGCTGCGCGGGGCTGCCGATCCAGCCCAGCTCCTGGTCGCCGAAGCGGCCGTCGGCCATGAAGTTCAACCGCACGCCGAGCTGTGCGTTGTTGCCGAACTGCGGGTGCGCGTCCAGCGGCAGGTGGTAGGCCAGCAGGTTGACCTGGGCCGCCAGCAGCCGCTCGATGCGGGCCTTCAGCCAGCCGGTGATGCGCCCGTCATGGCCTTTCCAGAACAGGCCGTGGTGCACCAGCAGCGCGTCGGCGCCCCGCTCGACCGCGGCCTCGATGAAGGCGCGGCTCGCGGTGACGCCCGAGACCAGCTTGCGCACCTCGGGTTTGCCCTCGACCTGCAGACCGTTCGGCCCATAATCGCGGAAGCGGCCCACGTCCAGCAGCGTGTTCAGGTAGGACTCGATTTCGGAGCGTGCGGCCATGACACAGGACCCTGTTGATGCGCAAGACGTGGCTGATTTTCTCCCAGGCCGTGACGGTGGCCGTGGCCGTGCTGTTCGTGGTCGCGACGCTGAAGCCGGACTGGGTGCGCCGCCAGCCCGGCAACGGCCTGCCGAGCATCGTGTCGATCAGCCAGGCGCCGTCGATCCAGCAGGTGTCGCTGCCGCCCGGCGGCAGTGCGCCGAGCTACAGCGCCGCCGCGAAGCGCGCCTCGCCGGCGGTCGTCAGCATCACCGCCAGCAAGGCGCCGGCGCGCAGCCCGCACGCCGAGGATCCGTGGTTCAAGTTCTTCTTCGGTGAACAGGGCGCGCAGCAGCGCGAGCAGCCGCAGGTGGGCCTCGGCTCCGGCGTGATCGTCTCGCCCGAGGGCTACCTGCTGACCAACAACCATGTCGTCGAAGGGGCCGACGACATCGAGGTGCAGCTGGTCGACGCGCGCCGCGCCAAGGCCAAGGTGGTCGGCAGCGACCCCGACACCGACGTCGCGGTGCTGAAGATCACGCTCGACAAGCTGCCGGTGATCGCCTTCGGCAGCGCCGAGACGCTGCAGGTGGGCGACGTGGTGCTGGCGATCGGCAACCCGTTCGGTGTCGGCCAGACAGTCACCTCGGGCATCGTCAGCGCGCTCGGCCGCAACCAGCTGGGCATCAACACCTTCGAGAACTTCATCCAGACCGATGCGGCGATCAACCCCGGCAACTCGGGCGGCGCGCTGGTCGACACCAACGGCAACCTGCTGGGCATCAACACCGCGATCTACTCGCGCAGCGGCGGCAGCCTGGGCATCGGCTTCGCGATCCCCGAGACCACCGCGCGCCAGGTGATGGAAGGGCTGATCCGCGACGGCCAGGTCACGCGCGGCTGGATCGGCGTCGAGCCGCGCGACCTGACGCCGGAGATCGCCGAGACCTTCAACCTGCCGATCAAGGAAGGCGTGCTGATCACCGGCGTGCTGCAGAACGGGCCGGCCGCGAGCGGCGGCCTGCGCCCGGGCGACGTGGTCGTGAAGGTGGCCGAGACGCCGGTGGGCAACACGGTGCAGCTGCTGGCCGCCGTGGCCGGACTGAAACCGAAGCAGAAGGCGCTGATCGGCGTGCAGCGCGGCGACAAGGCGCTGGAGATCAGCGTGATGGTGGCACAGCGGCCGCGCGGCAAGGCGGCGCCCCGCGAGGAGTGAGACCGGGGAGGTCTGACCGCGCGGTCAGACCTTCTGGGTGGTGTCTTCCGGCGCCTGCGTGTGCTTGATGAAAATCACCGAGGCCCAGATGCCGACCTCGTACAGGATGCACATCGGGATCGCGAGCGCGAGCTGCGAGACGATGTCGGGCGGCGTCACGACGGCGGCGACGATGAAGGCCAGCACGATGAAGTAGGCGCGGAAGGCCTTCAGCTTCTCGAGCGTGACGATGCCCATGCGGGCCAGCACCACCACGACGATCGGCACCTCGAAGGCGGCGCCGAACGCGACGAACATCGTCAGCACGAAGCTCAGGTACTCCTGGATGTCCGGCGTGGCCGCGATGCTCTTCGGCGCAAAGGTCTGGATGAACGCGAACACCTTGCCGAACACGAAGAAATAGCAGAACGCGACGCCGATGAAGAACAGCAGCGTGCTCGAGACCACCAGCGGCAGCACCAGCTTCTTCTCGTGCGTGTACAGCCCCGGCGCGACAAAGGCCCACACCTGGTACAGCACCACCGGCAGCGCCAGCAGGAAGGCGGCCATCAGCGTGATCTTCAGCGGCACCAGGAACGGCGAGATCACGTTGGTGGCGATCAGCTTGCCGCCGGCCGGCAGCGCCGCCACCAGCGGGTGCGCCAGCAGGTCGTAGAGGGCGGCCGGACCGGGGTAGATCGCGAGGATGCCGAAGCACACGCCGATCGCGATCACCGCGCGGATCAGGCGATCGCGCAGTTCGATCAGGTGCGTGACGAAGGGCTGCTCGGTGCCTTCCAGCTCATCGCGGCCGTCGCTGTTCAACTTCATGGGAGGGATTCAGGTTCTCTGGCCAAGGAGCGTCAGACCGACGAGCGCGGCGGGCGGAAGCGCGCGACACGCGCCGCGCCGGATTGCGCCTTGCTGCGCACGCCGTTGCGCTGCTTGTACCACTGCGGCGTGGCACCGCGTTTCAGGCGCCAGTTCTTCTTCGGGTGCTTGTACTGCGGCGGCGGAGGCTCCCAGCCGCTGTGCTGGCCGCTGTTGGCGCTCAAGGCCGGGTCGCCGGGCGCATCCCAAGCGCTGGCCACGTCGGCGCGCGTCTGGTGGATCTCGGTCGACACCGTCTGCTCGACGTTGCGGGCCGCGTCCTCGAACTCGCCCTTCATCTTCTTGAGCTCTTCGAGCTCGATCGAGCGGTTCACCTCGGCCTTCACGTCGGCCACATAGCGCTGGGCCTTGCCGAGCAGGTGGCCGACGGTGCGGGCGACCTTGGGCAGGCGCTCGGGGCCGATGACGATCAACGCCACGGCGCCGATCAGCGCGATCTTGTCGAAACCGAAATCGATCATGCGGCCGCCATCCGACGGGCCAGCCCGGGCCGGCCTCGGATGCTCACGATTTGGTCTTCGCTTCGACGTCGACGGTGTTCGGATCGGCGGCCTTCTGCTGGCCGACCTGTTGCGACGGCGGCACGGCGGTGTCGGTGCCGGCATTGGCCGCACCATCCTTGATGCCGTCCTTGAAGCCCTTCACGGCGCCACCGAGGTCGCTGCCGATGTTCTTGAGCTTCTTGGTGCCGAACACCAGGACCACGATCACCAGCACGATGAGCCAGTGCCAGATGCTGAATGAACCCATGATTCTTCTCCTGCGGGAAATAGCCGATTCTAGGTGGTGGCCGAGTCAACCCTTGGCCCATGGCCTTGGGCCGCCGATGACATGCATGTGCAAATGTGGCACTTCCTGCCCGCCATCGGCGCCGGTGTTGATCACGGTGCGGAAACCATTGGTTGCACCCTGCTCGCGCGCGAGCTTCGGGGCCAGCGCCAGCATCCTGCCGAGCAAGGCCTGGTGCTTGTCCGGCACGGTGTCGTACAAGGACGCCAGATGCTCCTTCGGCACGAGCAGGAAATGGATCGGCGCCCAGGGCGCGATGTCGTGGAAGGCGATCAGTTCGTCGTCTTCATAGACCTTGCGGCTCGGGATCTGCCCCGCCGCGATCTTGCAGAAGATGCAGCTCGGATCGTGGCTCATGGCGCGGGCACCGGCATCGGCTTGTTGGAATTCAGGTTCGACCAGCCCTTGACGATGCGGTAGAGGAACCAGATCGAGATGACGATGTAGGCGATCATGCCCGGCAGCAGCAGCAGGAACCACAGCGGCAGCGTCAGCACGTACAAGGCGCCCATCCACAGCACGCTGCGGATGCGCCAGCGGAAATGCGACTCCTGCCAGGTGCCGGCCGCCTCGTCCTTCTTCACCAGATCGAGGATCAGCGCGACGATCAGCAGCGTGATCGATGCCTGCGCGCCTGGCAGCACGGCCCCCACCGCCACGATGGCATGCAGCAGATAGCTGATGTGGCCGATCGTCTTCAGCGACTGGTCACGCTCAGGGGTATTCACCACGTCGTTCATGTTCCGTCCGCCTCTCGGGTTTGCAACTTGCGCGCGGCGAATTCCTCGAGGCCCGACAGGCCCTCGCGCCGCTCCAGCTCGGCCAGCACGTCGGCCGGTGTCAGGCCGAAGGCGCTCAGCGCGAGCATCGAATGGAACCACAGGTCGGCGACCTCGTAGACGATCTTCTGGCGGTCGCCGTCCTTGGCGGCCATCACCGTCTCGGTGGCCTCTTCGCCGATCTTCTTCAGGATCGCATCGGTGCCCTTGTGGAACAGCCGGGCGACGTAGCTCTTGTCCGGGTCGCCCTGGCGGCGCGACTCGATCACCGCCGCCAGCCGGGCCAGCGTGTCGTTGCCGTTGCGGGGGGTGCTCACCGCGGTTTTCACATCCGTCATTTGTAGATCGTCCCGGGGTCTTTCAAGACCGGCTCGACCGTGTGCCAGGCGCCGTCCTTGTAAAGCTGGAAGAAGCAGCTGTGGCGGCCGGTGTGGCACGCGATTCCAGGTTCACCGGGCGCGTGGCCACGCTGCGTCACCTTCAGCAGCAGCACGTCGTTGTCGCAATCGAGGCGCATCTCGTGCACCTGCTGCACATGGCCGCTTTCCTCGCCCTTGTGCCACAGGCGCTGGCGCGAGCGGCTGTAGTAGACCGCCTCGCCGAGTTCGGCGGTGCGGGCCAGGGCCTCGCGGTTCATGAACGCGAACATCAGCACGTCGTTGCTGCCGACCTCCTGCGCGATCACCGGCAGCAGGCCTTGCGCATCCCACTTGATCTCGTCGAGCCAGCTCATCGGGCGAGTGTATCCGTCGCATAAGTCGGGCCCGAGAACCCGCGCTCCTCGGCGAACCAGGCCAGCACCGGCACGGTGCCCGGCAGCACCGGCTGCACCTGCACCGGCAGGTCCTGCCAGGCCATCTGCTGGGCCTCGCGCATCTCGAACTCGCCGGTCCACGCGAACACCTTGCAGAAGTGCAATCGCACGCGGGCATGCGGGTAGTCGACGATCTCGACCTTCCACGGCAGCACCGGCCCGATCGTGATGCCGATCTCCTCGTGCAGTTCGCGGCGCAGTGCCTGCTCGACGGTTTCGCCGGCCTCCAGCTTGCCGCCGGGGAATTCCCAATAGCCGGCGTAGACCTTGCCTTCGGGCCGGCTGGTCAGCAGGAAGCGGCCGTCGGCATCGATCAGCACGCCGACGGCGACCTCGACCGGCGTGCGCTCGGCATCGGCGCTCATGACGCGTGCCGCCCGGCGTAGTCCTTCGCGAACTGGAACGCGACGCGCCCTGAGCGCGACCCACGCTCCAGCGCCCACACCAGCGAGGGCTGGCGGGCGGCGGCGATCTCGGCCTCGCCGACGCCGAAGCCGCGCAGCCATTGCGCGACGATCGCGAGGTATTCGTCCTGGCTGAACGGGTAGAAGCTGACCCACAGCCCGAAGCGTTCGCTCAAAGAGATCTTTTCCTCGATCACTTCGCCGGGGTGGACCTCGCCATCCTCGGTGTGCTGGTACGTGAGGTTCTCCTTCATGTATTCGGGCAGCAGGTGGCGGCGGTTGCTGGTCGCGTAGATCAGCACGTTGTCGGAGGCTTGCGAGACCGAGCCGTCGAGGATGGACTTGAGGGCCTTGTAGCCGGGCTCGCCTTCATCGAAGCTGAGGTCGTCGCAGAACACGACGAAGCGTTCGGGCCGCTCGGCGACCAGGTCGACGAGGTCGGGCAGGTCGACGAGATCGGCCTTGTCGACTTCGATCAGGCGCAGGCCGCGATCGGAGAACTCGTTCAGGCAGGCCTTGATCAGCGAACTCTTGCCGGTGCCGCGCGCGCCGGTCAGCAGCACGTTGTTGGCGGCGTGGCCGGCGACGAACTGCGCGGTGTTGCGCAGCAGGCGCTCCTTCTGCGGCTCGACCTCGACCAGTTCGTCGAGGCGCACGTGGGCGACGTGGCGAACCGGCAGCAACTGGCCCGAGGCCCCACGCCGGCGATACCGAAACGCGATCGACGCGGACCAGTCGGGCGCGACCAGCGGCTGCGGCAGCACCGCCTCCAGCCGTGTGAGCAGCGCCTCGGCGCGTTGAACCAACTGCAGCAACGTGTCGGGAGCGAGAGACATGCAAGACCGCCGGGGCTGTGCCGGCACCTGGGCTGGAACGGGGCCGTCAGTGTACTGGGCGGCTATTGCGCGGCGCGTCACGGCGCGTCGCGTCGCGTCGCGGCGGGTGAGGGGATGGGCTGGGGGCTCAGCCTCGGCGGTCGGCCCTGGCGGGCCGACTCCACGCAGAAGATCGGC
>NZ_JBFUGN010000121.1:0-10604 GCF_056402895.1 Rhizobacter sp. P3_B12
CCCGTGGACGGCGCCGCGCAACGCCCACGGACCGTGGGCGTTCCTGCTTCCAGACTCCCACAGAGACAGCGTGCCGATCAAGACCCTCCACTGTGCCGCCAGCGGCTTCGAGTCCGCCTGCGAAGTGAGCCTGCTGCCCGCAGGCCATCGCTCGCGCCGCCTGCATGGCCACAGCTTCCTCGCGACGCTGCGCGCCGAATTGCCGCACGGCTGGGCCGCCTTCCCCGGCGGCGAGGTCGAACGCCTGCGTGCCGATCTCGAATCGCGCACCGCGCAGCTCGACTACCGCCTGCTCAACGACATCGTCGCGCAGCCCACCGACGAGAACCTCGCGCGCTGGATCCGCTCGCAGCTCGACGCGCCCGGCATCACGCAACTCGGCATCCAGAGCACCGCGCACGGCGGCGTCGACCTCGATGCCACCGGCCAGGCCCATGTCTGGCGCCGCTACCTGTTCCAGGCCGCGCACAAGCTGCCGAACGTGCCGCTCGGCCACAAGTGCGGCCGCATGCACGGCCATGGCTTCGAGGTCATCATGCACGCCAACCAGGACCTCGGCGCGCGCGACCTCAGCATCGACTACGACCACCTCGACGACTGCTGGGCCCCGCTGCACCACGAGCTGAACTACGGCTGCCTGAACGACCTGCCCGGCCTGCAGAACCCGACCAGCGAGCTGATGTCGAGCTGGCTGTGGGAGCGCCTGAAGCCCACGCTGCCGGAGCTGTCGTGGATCACCGTCTACGAAACCGCCTCGTGCGGCGCCAACTTCGACGGCCGCCACCACCGCATCTGGAAGGAGTTCACGCTCGACAGCGCGCTGCAACTCAAGCACGCGCCCGACGGCAGCCCGCTGCGCCGCATCCACGGCCACACCTACACGCTGCGGCTGCACCTCGCCGCACCGCTCGACACGCTGATGGGCTGGACCGTCGACTTCGGCGACGTGAAGACGCTGTTCGATCCGATCTTCAAGGCGCTGGACCATCGCCCGCTGTACGAGATCGAAGGCCTCGCCGATGGCGACACCGCGACACTCGCCGCATGGATCCTGAAGGAGGCACGCGCCGTGCTGCCGATGGTCGATCGCGTCGACCTCTACGAAACGCGCGGCTGTGGCGCCATCGTGATCGCCGACCAGGCCGAGGTGCAGGCCGGCCTCGCGATCCCGATCTGAACCGACGCGTGAACCAACGGAAGGACGCAGCATGACCTACGCGGTCAAGGAAATCTTCTACACGCTGCAAGGCGAGGGCGCCCACGCCGGTCGCCCCGCGGTGTTCTGCCGCTTCGCCGGCTGCAACCTGTGGTCGGGCCGCGAGCAGGACCGCGCGACGGCCGTCTGCCAGTTCTGCGATACCGACTTCATCGGCACCAACGGCGTCAATGGCGGCAAGTTCGACACCGCGCTCGCGCTGGCGCAGGCCGTCGCGTCGCACTGGCCGAAGCCGCACGCCGGCCGGCCGTTCGTCGTGTGCACCGGCGGCGAGCCGCTGCTGCAGCTCGACGAGGCGCTGGTCGACGCCTTCCATGCGCAGGGCTTCGAGATCGCCGTCGAGACCAACGGCACCCAGCCCGCACCGCCGGGGCTCGACTGGATCTGCGTCAGCCCGAAGGCCGATGCCGAGCTGGTGCTGACGCAGGGCCATGAGCTCAAGCTCGTCTACCCGCAGCCGAAGGCGATGCCCGAGCGCTTCACTTCGCTGAAGTTCGACCACTTCTTCCTGCAGCCGATGGACAACCTCGAGCGCAAGCGAAACACCGAGCAGGCGGTGGCCTATTGCCTGGCCCACCCGCTGTGGCACCTGAGCGTGCAGACGCACAAGTACATCGGCATCGCGTGACGCGATGAACGTCCGCCACGCCGTGTTCGCCACCGCCATCGGGCCCTGCGCGATCGCGTGGGGCGCGCAGGGCATCGTCGGCAGCTGGCTGCCCGATGCCGACGAGGCGGCGTTGCGCCGGCGCATCCAGCGGCGGCTGCCGGAGTCGGTCGAGGGCCTGGCGCCGCAAGACATCCAGGTCGTGATCGACCGCCTGCGGGCGTTGATGGACGGCGAGCGCGTCGACCTGTCGGGCGCGCCGCTCGACATGATCGGGCTGCCTGATTTCCACCGCCGTGCCTACGCGATCGCGCTGGCGATCCCGCCCGGCGAGACGCGCAGCTACGGCGAGATCGCGCAACAGCTCGGCGAGCCCGGCAGCGCCCGCGCGGTCGGCCAGGCGATGGGCAGCAACCCGTTCCCGCCGATCGTGCCGTGCCACCGCGTGCTGGCGGCGGGCGGGCGCTCCGGCGGCTTCTCGTCGCCGGGCGGTATCGACATGAAGCGCCGGCTGCTCGGCATCGAGCGTGCCCGCATCGGCAGCGAGCCGGGCCTGTTCGACGAGCTGTAGGGCGGGCGCGTGCTGCGAACGCTGGCATCATCGGCGCGATGTCCGATGAGTACCAGATCCACGTTCCGCCGTCTTTCTACGCGCTGTACACCGATGCCCGCCAGCGCCTGACCGTGCCGCTGGCCGAGCTGCGCGAGCGCTACGAGCTGTGCGAGGACCTGTCGCAGCACCTGAGCGAGCGTGCGAGCGCCCAGCATTTCGGCACGGGGGCTTCGCAAGCATCGGTGCTGGCCGATTGCCTGCGCGGCCTGCAGGCCGGTCCGGTGGTGTCGAAGGACGAAGCGGTGTGGGTGGTGCACCGCCTCGCGGAGGTGCTTGGGTGGCCGTTCCTCGACAGCGGCGAACCGGCCGCCGAGGACTGAACCCGGCGAACTACTCGGCCTGGCCGCTGTTGCCGCCGTTGGCCGCCATCGTCGTCGCCGCCGGCGCCTTCGGGGCCTCCAGCAGCGCCACCGTCGGGCTCTTCAGCGTCTTCGCGAAACCCACCACCGTCTGGGTCGGCTGGTACGGCAGCGACTGCCACGGGTTCGCGCCATGGCTCAGCAGGAAGCTCACCATCTGCGTCTGCGCGCGCTCGTCGTTCATGAACGCCGGCACGATGACGCGCGCCAGCGGAATCCACGGCAGCTGCTGCCCCTGCGTCGACGGCACCTTGTCGACCAGCTTCGGCTCGCGCTTGAACCACCATTCGAGCGCTGCATAGTCGGAGGTGCGCAGCGCCTCTTCGAACCCGGCGGCCAGCTTGCCCTGGTACGGGCCGAGGCCGGCTTTCGCGGTGTGGCCGGTGGCCTCCAGCCTGGCCGCGAGCGGCGTCTGCAGCGCGCTCGGGTGCAGTGCGCTCAGCGGGCTGAAGTTGAGCTGGCCGACCGCCAGGTCGCCCTGGTCCGACCATTGCGCGATCACCTCGTCGAGCCCGGCGGCGCGCGCGCTCGGCGAGCTCAGCAGGCGCAGCACGTCATGGTTCACCGCGCGCGAATCGCCCTCGGCCAGGAAGCGCAGCGAGCGCAGCGCCTGCGGCGAGGCCTTCGAGAAGTCGACCGGGTTCGGCGAACGGGCCAGCGCGACCATCGGCGGCTGGTAGCAGGTCTCGGGCTGCGCGCCCTTGTCGAGCAGTTCCGGCAGCACCGGCCAGAACTGCGGATCGCGTGCCGCGATCGTCAGTGTGCATTCCTGGAAGCCGCTGGCGCGGATGTCGGCGACCTTCAGGCTGCCGGGCTGGAACGGCAGGCAGCGCGCGGTCAGCGCCCGCTGGGCCGAGTTCAGCGCCGCGCACGACTGCGGATCGCCTTCGGTGAACTTGGCGTGGATGTGCTTGATGATTTCCCAGGTCGGGCTGGTGTCGGTCGCGATGCCGGTGGCGCTCATGATCGCGCCGGCCGTGGTGGTGCAGCCGCTGGTCAACAGCAGGCCCGAGATCGCGGCGCCGAGCGCCAGCAGCCGTGGCAGAAAGTTCATGGTGTAGCGCTCCCAACGCACAGCCGCCCGGCTCGTGGCCGGAATGCGTTCTACAGCGCAAAAAGCAAGCCATCGCTGCCGGACGCGTCCAGGCAGGTGCACGGCAGAAATCCGAACCGGTGCACGGCTGCACGAAGCAAGCGCCGGCGCGGCTTGCGCGCGATGTTGGGAGGCACTCGCCTGCCGGCGGCCGGCGATACGGATGCTGACGCAGCTGACACAAAAGGGAAGCCTGCCTTGCCGAAGGGGTCATCTCGCGCAAAAAACGGCAGCCCCGGCGACAGGTGGTAACGCCGCGTATCGGTCCTCAAGAAAGAAGCTCAGACGCCGAGCCAGCGCGTGAGTGCCGCGTGGTCTTCTGCGAGTGCCGAGGAGCTCGAGGCGCAGACGATCCGCCCCTTCTCCAGCACCACCGCCTGGTCGGTGTGCTCCAGCACGCGCCGCACGTTGCGATCGACGATCAGCGTGCTGATGCCGCTCGCACGGATCTGTGCGATCACGCGCCAGATCTCGGCCACCACCAGCGGCGCCAGGCCTTCGGTCGCTTCGTCGAGGATCAGCAGCTGCGGGCTCGTCATCAACGCGCGTCCGATCGCGAGCATCTGCTGCTCGCCGCCCGAGAGCTGCTGGCCGCCGTGCGCCAGCCGCTCGCCGAGGCGCGGAAACGTCTCCAGCACGCGCTCGAGCGTCCACGGCCGCTGGCCGTCGGCTGCGGCGCGCGCCGCCATCACGAGGTTCTCGCGCACCGACAGGTTCGGGAAGATGCCACGGCCCTCGGGCACGTAGCCGGCGCCGAGCCGCGCGATGCGCTCCGGCGGCCAGCCGGTCACGTCGCGGCCCTGCCAGCGCACCCGGCCGGCGCTCGGCCGCAGGTAGCCCATCAGCGTGCGGATCAGCGTGGTCTTTCCCATGCCGTTGCGCCCGAGCAGGCCGAGCGCGCTGCCGGCCGGCACCGTGAACGACACGCCGTGCAGCACGCGGCTGTCGCCATAGCCGGCGTGCAGCGCATCGATCTCGACCAGCGGTGCGTTGGCGGCCGTCATCCATGCCCCTCGCCGAGGTAGGCCGTCACCACCTGCGGATGCTCGCGGATGCGCTGCGGCACGTCGCAGGCGATGACCGCGCCGTTGACCATCACCGTGATGCGGTCGGCGATGCGGAACACCGCATCCATGTCGTGCTCGACCAGCAGGATCGCGTGGCCCGCCTTCAGCGACTGCAGCAGCGCGAGCATGCGCTCGGTCTCCTCGGCGCCCATGCCGGCCAGCGGCTCGTCGAGCAGCAGCACGCGCGGCCGGGTGGCCAGGCACATCGCGATCTCGAGCTGGCGCTTCTGGCCGTGGCTGAGCGTGCCGGCGAGGTGCGCGGCGCTGTCGGCGAGGCCCGCGGCCTGCAGCGCCTGCCCGGCCACCTCGCGGCTGGCGCTGCAGCGCTGCGCCGATTGCCACACCTGCCACGGCCGCTGCAGCGCGGCCTGCGCGCTGAGCCGGCAGTTCTCCAGCACGCTGAAACTGTCGAAGATGGTGGTGCGCTGGTAGCTGCGGCCGATGCCGGCGCGCGCCCGGCGCGGCTGCGACCAGCCGGTGATGTCGTCCTCGCCGAAGCGGATCTGCCCGGCGCTCACCGGCAGCTCGCCCGACAGCAGGTTGATCAGCGTCGACTTGCCGGCGCCGTTGGTGCCGATCACCGCGTGCACCTCGCCGAGCCGCAGGTCGAGCGAGACCGCGTCGACGGCAGCGAGGCCGCCGAAGGTGCGCGACAGGCCGGTCGCCTGGATCAGCGCGCTCATGCAACCCCCCGGCGCCAGCGGATGCCGACGATGCCGCGCGGCAGCAACGCGACGAACGCGATGATCGTGAAGCCGAGCGTCATCTGCCAGTGCGCCGCCAGCGGTCCGACCAGTCCCTCGCTCGCGAACAGCTCCTTCAGCAGCGTGAACGCCACCGCGCCGACGATCGCGCCGCGCAGCGGGCCGAGGCCGCCGAGGATGATCATCAGCAGCACCGCGCCCGACTCGTGCCACGACAGCAGCTCCGGGTTGACGACGCCGTCCTGGATCGCGAGCAGCGCGCCGGCCAGCCCGGCCAGCGCGCCTGCGATCACGAAGGCCGCGAGCTTGTAGCCGTAGGTGCGGAACCCGACCGCCCGCATGCGCGCCTCGTTGACGCGGATGCCCTGCAGCGCATGGCCGAAGCGCGAGCGCAGCAGCAGCGCGAGCCCGCCCCAGGTGAACGCGAGCGAGGCCAGCACCAGGCCGTAGACATGGCGCTTGTTCTCGAGGTCGAGCAGCGTGGTGTCGCCCAGCCGCAGCACCGGCCGCACGTACAGGTAGATGCCGTCGCTGCCGCCGCCGAGCTTGGTGTCGTGGAAGACGAAGTAGGCCATCTGCGCGAACGCGAGCGTCACCATGATGAAGTACACGCCGCGCGTGCGCAGGCTCAGCGCGCCGACGAACAGCGCATACGCGGCCGCGCCGCCCATCGCCGCCGGCAGCAGCCACCCGAGCGACGCCCCTTCGCCCTGCGGCGACGCGAGCACCGTCACGTAGGCGCCGATGCCGAGGAAGGCCGCGTGCCCGAGGCTCACCAGCCCGGTCGCACCGACCAGCAGCTGCAGGCTCAGCGCGAAGATCGCCGAGATCAGGATCTTGACGGTCAGGTCCATCAGGTACGGCGACAGCAGCGCCGGCAGCAGCGCCAGCGCGAGCAGCACCGCCGGTGGCAACCAGCGTGACCCGGCGGGCGGCATCAGTGCCCCCGCCGCATCAGGCCTTCGGGCCACCACACCAGCACGATCGCCATCAGCAGGTAGATGCCGATGCCGCTCAGCTCGGCGAAGAACACCTTGCCGAAGGTATCGACGAAGCCGACCAGCAGCGACGCGACCAGCGCGCCGGTGATCGAGCCGATGCCGCCGATCACGACGATCACGAAGCTGACGATCAGCACGCTGCCGCMCATGCCCGGGTACACCGACGACATCGGCGCGGCGATCATGCCGGCCAGCGCCGCCAGCGCGACGCCGGCCGCGAACACGCCGCGGTACAGCAGCCGGATGTCGATGCCGAGCCCGCGCACCATGTCGCGGTTGCTGGCGCCGGCGCGCACCATCATCCCGAGCCGCGTGCGGTTGACCACCAGGTACAGCAGCGCCGCGATCGCGAGGCAGGCGGCCGACGCGAACAGCCGGTACACCGGGTACGACATCAGCTCGCCGAGCGCGATGCTGCCGGCCAGCCAGGCGGGCGGCTGCACGCCGTGCACGTCGTTGCCGAGCAGCAGGCTGCGCGATTCCTCGAACACCAGGATCAGCGCATACGTCATCAGCACCTGCTGCAGGTGCTCACGCTGGTACAGGAAGCTGAAGAACGCCCACTCCAGCACGAAGCCGAAGGCCGCCGCCAGCAGCGTGCCGACCAGCAGCATCAGCACGAACTGATCGACGAAGTACGGCGCCAGCGCGAACGCGAGGTAGGCGCCGATCATGTAGAAGCTGCCGTGCGCGAGGTTGATCACGCCCATGATCCCGAAGATCAGCGTCAGCCCGCTGGCCACCAGGAACAGCAGCAGGCCGTACTGGACGGCGTTCAGGCACTGGACCAGGAAGGTGGTGGCATCCACCTCAGAGCTTGCAGCCGCGGGCCGGGTCGGCGAGCGCCTTGACGGCGATCGACTTGAACTCGTTGTTCGCGCCCTTCACCTCGCGCAGGTACATGTCCTGCACCGGGTTGCCGGCCGCCGACAGCGTGAACTTGCCGCGCGGGCTGTCGACCGTCGTCTTGCGCATCGCGGTGGTCAGTGCCTCGCGCCTGGCGAGGTCGCCCTTCACCGCGTTGAGGCCGGCTGCGAGGATCTGCGCCGCGTCGTAGCCCTGCACCGCGTAGACGTCGGCGTTCGTCTTGTACGCGAGCGCGAAGCTCTTGCGGAACGCGTTGTTGCGCGGCGTGTCGAGGTTGTCGGCGTAGTGCAGCGTGGTCAGCAGGCCCTGCGCGGCGGCGCCCTGGGCCTCGAGCGTGCCGTCGGTCAGGAAGCCCGAGCCGTACAGCGGGATGGTCTTGTTCAGGCCCGCGGCGGCATAGTCCTTGACGAACTTCACCGCGCCGCCGCCGGCGAAGAACGCGTACACCGCGTCGGGCTTCTGCGCCGCGATCTCGGTCAGCAGCGCCTGGAACTCGACGTTCGGGAACGGCAGGTTCAGGTCTTTCACCACCTTGCCGCCGCCCTTCTCGAAGGCCTCGGTGAAGCCCTTGACGGCCTCGCTGCCGGCCGCGTAGTTCCAGGTGATCGTCATCGCGCGCTTGTGGCCCTTCTGCGCCATCACGACGCCGGTGGAGTAGCCCGGCTGCCAGTTCGAGAACGAGCTGCGCACGATGTTCGGCGAGCACAGCGGGCCGGTGATCGCGTCGGCACCGGCGTTCGGGATGATCAGCAGCGTGTTGCTTTCCTTGGCCGCCTTCGCCATGCCGAGCGCGACGCCCGAGTGCACCGTGCCGACCAGCACGTCGACCTGGTCGCGCTTGATCAGCTTGTTGACGTTGTCGGTGGCCTTGGCCGGCTCGGACTCGTCGTCGACCTTGAAGTACTGGATCTCGCGGCCGCCGAGCTTGCCGCCCTGCTCCTGCACGTACAGCCTGAAGCCGTTCTCGATCATCGTGCCCAGGCTCGCGTAGGTGCCGGTGTAGGGCAGCATGAAGCCGATCTTGATCGGGCCGGCGGCCTGCGCATGGGCCCCGCCCATCATCGCCATCGASATCGCCAGGGCCGCGAGGGCCGGGAGTTTGATCAGGTGCATGCCAGTCTCCGTGAGGTTCAGGATTCGAGGGGGTCGGACAACCCGGTGATGAAGCGGCCGGCTTCGTGGATCACGAGGTCGGGTTGGTCGCGGTGCGGCGAGTGGCCGCAGTGTTCGATCTCCAGCAGGCGCGTCTGCGGGGCACGCCGCGCGATGCCGCGGATCTGCTCCAGCGTACCGTATTCGTCGTCGACGCCTTGCAGCGCCAGCACCGGGCAGGTGATCGCGGCCAGCTCGTCTTCGATGCTCCAGCGGCGGAACGACGGATCGAGCCAGATGTCGTTCCAGCCGCGGAACGCCGACTCCGCATCGGCATGGTAGCGGCCCAGGCGCTGCGGCAGATCGGTGGTTTCATAGGTGTGGCGGGCGCGCTCGATGCTCGCGATGCTCAGGTCCTCGACGGCGATGTGCGGCGCCATCGCGACGACGCCCGCGGTCGGGTGCGACGCCGCATGCAGCAGCGCGATGCTGCCGCCGTCGCTGTGGCCGAACAGCCAGGGCCGCTCGATGCCGAGCTGCCGCAGCAGCGCCGGCAGCACCTCGCGCGCCTGCACGTGCATGAAGTCGACCGGCCAGCGCTCGTCGCGCGGCTTCGGCGTCGACTGGCCGTAGCCGTAGCGCGAGTACACCAGGCCGCGCAGGCCGTGCGCCTCGCACAGCTGGCGCGGGAAGTTCTTCCACATCGCGAGCGAGCCCAGCCCTTCGTGCAGGAACACGACGACCGGCCGCGTCGAGGCCGCATCGCCGACCCATTGGTACTCGAGGCGCAGCGATCGGCCGAGCCTGTCGAGCTCGGCGAACTGGATCGGTTCGGCGTAGCGGCGTCCGACCATGCGTCAGGCCGATGCCTCGCTCGCGTCATTCAAGGCGCGCAGCTTGAAGCGCTGGATCTTGCCGGTCGCCGTCTTCGGCAGCTCGGTCGTGAAGAGGATCTCGCGCGGCGTCTTGTGCGGTGCGAGCCGCGTCTTCACGAAGGCCTTCAGCGCGGCCTCGAGCTCGGGGCCGGCCACGTGGCCCTTGCTCGGCACGACGTAGGCGCGGGTCTTCGTCAGCCCCTGTGCATCGGCCAGGCCGATCACCGCGCACTCCATCACCGCCTCATGGCCCATCAGCGCCGACTCGACCTCGATCGGCGACACGTACTGGCCGCTGACCTTCAGCATGTCGTCGCTGCGGCCGGCGTAGGTGTACCAGCCGTCGGCATCGACCACGTACTTGTCGCCGCTGCGCACCCAGTCGCCCAGGAAGGTCGAGCGCGTCTTGTCGCGCCTGTTCCAGTACAGCAGCGCGGCGCTCGGGCCGCGGATGAACAGGTCGCCGATCTCGCCGGGCGCGACCGGGCGGCCGTCGTCGCCGCGCAGTTCGAGTTCGTAGCCCGGCACCGGCTTGCCGGTGCAGCCGTAGCGCAGCGCGCCGGCGCGGTTGGACAGGAAGATGTGCAGCATCTCGGTCGACCCGATGCCATCGAGCACGTCGCAGCCGAAATGCGCGCTGAAGCGTTCGCCGACCTCGCGCGGCAGCGCCTCGCCGGCCGAGGCGCACACGCGCAGCGCGACGGCATCGCGCGGCGGCAGCGCCTCGCTCGCGAGCAGCGCGACGTACAGCGTGGGCACGCCGCAGAACACCGTCGGGCGGTGCTGCGTCAGGCGCTGGAAGACCGCGGCCGGCGTCGGCCGTTCGGCCATCAGCACGACGGTCGCGCCGACGCTCAGCGGAAAGGTCAGCGCATTGCCGAGCCCGTATGCGAAGAACAGCTTGGCGGCCGAGAACACGGTGTCGTCCTCGCGCACGCCGAGCACCGGCTGGCCGTACAGCGCGGCGGTCCAGTACAGGTTGGCATGGCTGTGCACCGTGCCCTTGGGCTTGCCGGTGGAGCCGGACGAGTAGAGCCAGAACGCGAAGTCGTCGGCGTGCGTGTCGGCGGGGGCGGCGAGCGGCGGGGTGTCGAGCAGCGCGGCGAACGG
>NZ_JBFUGN010000122.1:0-10602 GCF_056402895.1 Rhizobacter sp. P3_B12
GTGCTGGCGGCCGAGTGGCCCGGCGTGCCGGCGCAGGTCGATGCCGTCTTCTGCGCGAACATGATCCACGCCGCGCCCTGGGCCTGCTGCGGCGGGCTGATG
This sequence comes from Rhizobacter sp. P3_B12, assembly GCF_056402895.1. Lineage (NCBI taxonomy): Bacteria > Pseudomonadati > Pseudomonadota > Betaproteobacteria > Burkholderiales > Sphaerotilaceae > Rhizobacter > Rhizobacter sp. P3_B12. Next base: position 103 of record NZ_JBFUGN010000122.1, read on the forward strand.
CGGGTTGCGGCGCGGCATCTCGCACCGCAGGGCGTGCTGATCACGTACGGCCCCTACCTGGAAGACGGCGTGGAGACCGCGCCGGGCAACCTCGGCTTCGACGTCGACCTGCGCGTGCGCAACGCGGCCTGGGGTCTGAGGCGGCGAGAGGACGTTGAACAGGAGGCCGCGCAGTCCGGGCTGGCGCTGCGCGAGCGGGTGGCGATGCCTGCCAACAACCTGCTGCTGGTGTGGGCGCGCAGGCTGCACTGATCCGGCTCGCAGGTGCCTCGGTTGCGCATCCTCGCGAAATCAGCAATTCACCGATGGCCTCGATGGGGCGCAGCGACTACAACCCCGTCATGACGCATGCCAGGACGCTTCCGCTGCAGCGCAGGCCCCGCCCTGCGACATCCGACCGCGAGCTGGCGCCCGCGCGTGCCGGCGCCTTCGACCGCAGTCCGCGTCTGCTGGCCCAGCGCCGGGAGGTCGAGGCGATCCAGCAGTCTGCGTTGCTCACGGCCCAGCGGCAGGCACTGTCCGCCGTGTTCGGGCCTTCACGCGCCCCGCTGGCGGGTCCGTTCACTGCGCAGTTGAAACCCTTGAGCAAGAAGACGCTGAACGTCGTCGGCGAGGAGCATGACGAGACGAACCTGCCTGGACGCCCGGCCATCGAGAAGCAGATCGCCCGGAACGAGGCCGAGGGTGATTACTGGAACGAAAGCGCGTTCAAGGCGCGGGACAAGGTGTGGTGGGAGACGGCGGGGAACCGGATCGGTGCGATCGACGACAACCGGGCCGCGGCGGATCCGATGGTGTTGCGGGCCAACTATTCGAGCGTCGTCGCGTGCAGCGGGGCTGATCGCCTGCTGCGCTGGATCGAGGCCAAGGGCGACGGGCCGATCGACGAGGACGGGCCTGGCAAGGCCGAGCTGATGAAGGCGCTGACCGGCAATTGCAATCACGTGCTGGCCGGCCTGATGGCGCTGCAGAGATCCGGCGCGACCCGCCCGGAATCGGAGGACTGGGGCGACAGCACCGGCGGGGAGGCGACGGCCCTGAAACTCCTGACTGCCTTGGCGAACCGCAGCTTCGATCCCGTGCTGGCCCTGTGCCGGCGGGCGGCGAAGTGCACCGGGCTGGGCGAGCTGCGCGACCAGATCGCGGCGGACAGGGAACTGATCCAGGGGGTCAAGGACGTGATGGAACAGGAAGGCCCGAAGCTGCTGCAGACGGCTCGGGCGAAGTGGAAGGCCCCGCTCGAGCGCGAAGAAGGGCAGCGCGGCCCGCTGACCGGGACGGCCCCGGCGAGATTCCTGCGCTCGATGGCCATGGGCCGGGGCGCCGAGACCCGCAGCGAGACGCTGGGCGTCTGGAAGGTCGGCGATTCGCACGTGGCCGACATTGCGAACCAGGCACCGCCCGGCGCCTACACGATGCTGACCCGAAAGGAGTTCAACGACGAGTACGCCGAACGCTACAAGCTCCCGCTCAAGGGGGACTGAGGCCGGCGAGCGGCAACTGTCAGACCAGCCGCAAAGCCCGAGCACGGACCAACGCCTCGACGCGCGTCCCCACGTCCAGCTTCGCAAAGATGTTCTTCACGTGCCACTTCACGGTGGTCAACGAGATCTGCGCCCGCGCGCTGATCTGCTGGTTGCTCAGCCCCTGGGCCAGCAGCGCCAGCACCTCCAGCTCGCGCGCCGTCAGTGCATCCACCGCATGGGCGGCACGCGCCTCGCCGCGCCCGAGCGCTGCACCGAACACGCGCAGCACGTGCTCCGGCACCAGCCGGCGCATCTGCGGCATCGCGAGTGCCGCCACCAGCACCTGGTGGAAGCTCGGGTTGTCGTCGAACCAGCTGCGCGACGGCGCATGGCCGCGCGCGCGCAGCAGCGATTGGTGCAGGCACTGCAGCGCCTCGTCGCGCGCACCGGCCTCCCACAGGTTGCTGGCCAGTGCCGCTTCGATCGCATGCAGCCGCAGCACGTGGCCGGCTGTCTCGGCGCTGCTGCGCAGCACCTGCAGCACGGCGCGCGCCTCATCGCGCCGCTGCGCATGCGACAGCAGCGCGGCCTGCGCCATGCCGCGCCGCTCCCAGGCCTCGTCATAGGGCCGCACGGCCTGCCACTCGGCCGCATCGACGACGCCGAACTCCGCCGCCGCCTCGCGCGCCCGCTGCGGCTCGCCGAGCGCCAGCCACAGCCGCACCTTGTCGAAGCACACCTGCGCCGCGAAGCGCCGCTCGTGGCTGCCACCGAGCACGCCGTGCAGGTAGTCGAGCAGGCGCATCGCGGCCTCGGGCTCGCGTTCGGCCGCATGCACGCGGGCCTGGGTGCGCGCGGCCGCCACCAGCGTCTCGTAGGTGCCGCCGGCCTCCACCAGCGGCAGCAGCTCCTCGCACAGCGCACGCGCCTCGGGCAGCCGGTTGGTCTCGTAGCGCAGCACCGCGAGCGCGGTCGCCGCATTCGCCCACGCCGCATTGCGCGGGCCGTGGCGCGTGCCGGCCCACAGTGCCTCCACGCGGCGCGCGGCCGAGCCGAAATCGCCCTTCGCCCGCTCCACCATCGCCAGCACGCTGCTCGCATAGCCCTCGCCGTACGGGCTGATCGGCTGCAGGATCTCGCGCGCACGCATCGCGAGCCGCCACGCGGCGTCGAAGCGGTGCGCGCAGAACAGCGCATACGCGCGGTTGACCAGCTGCAAGCCGCGCAGCTGGGCGTCGCCATCGCTCTCGTCGGCCGCCGGCATCTCGACGCCCAGCGCCGCATGCTCGCCGAGCATCGCCTGCAGGATCTGCTGCAGCGTGCGCAGGTGGAAGCTGAACGGTGCGCCGTCGTGCGTCGCCGGGTCGGCGGCCAGGTGGCGCAGCATCGCGCGCGCTTCATCAAAACGGCGGCACAGCACCAGGCAGGTGGTGAAGGTCATGCCCAGCGCCGGCCGCGCCAGCCGCTGCGGCGCAGGCAGCCGTTCGCACCAGCGCACCACCTCGGCGATGTCGCCCGATTGCTGCCAGCGTGCGGCGGCACGTTCCATCAGCTCGGCGCACCACGCCGGCTCGCCGGACTGGAAGGCATGCGTCAGCGCCTCGGCGAAGCGCAACTGCGCCGCATACCAATGGCTGGCGCGTGCGTGCAGCGCGCGCTGGCGCGCCGGGTCGGCGGCGAGCCGGCTGCGCAGGAAACCGAGGAACAGCGGGTGGTAGCGGAAGGCGAGGCCATGGCTGTCCTGCGCGGTGACGAAGAGCTGGTGGCGCTCCAGCTTCTCGAGCACCGCCTGCGAGCCGTCGCGGCCGAGCAGCGCATCGCACAGTTCGGCGGTCATCGCGTCGACGATGCTGGTCGAGACCAGGAACTCCTGCAGCGCCGCCGCCTGCTCGCTCAGCACCTCTCGCTGCAGGTAGGCGGCGATGTCGACGTGGCCGCCGTCGAAGTCGCCGTGGTCACCGTGTTCRAGCAGCCCGAGCTTGACGCCCGCCGTCCAGCCCTGCGTGATCGCCAGCAACCGCTCGGCGCGTTCCCGGCTCAGCGGCTCGGGCATCAGCTTGCGGCCGAGTTGCGTGACCTGGCCGAGGTCGAATGCGAGGTCGCCGCCGTCGAGCACCTCCAGCTGGTCGCGCAACCGCCACGTCGGCAGGTTCAGGCCGGGCATGCAGCGACCCGACAGCACCCAGTGCACGCCGGGCGCGCACACTGCCAGCAGCGTGTCGAGGAATGCGAGGCAGGACGGGTCCTGCGCGTGCTGCACGTCGTCGATCACGATCAGCAGGTCGCCGCTGCGCTGTGCGAGCAGTGCCTGCAGGGTTGGCACCGCACCGTCGATGCCGGGTGGCGATGGTGGCTGCACGCCGACGGCCGCCACGCTGGCCAGCAGCCGCGTCGCCAGCGCCCGCGGGCTCGGCACCGGCCCGTCCAGCGTCAACCAGGCCACCGCGCGCCGCTGCCTTCGGTTGCGGAACCACTGCGTCAACAGCGTCGTCTTGCCGGAGCCGGCCGGCGCGGCCACCAGCACCAGGCGCAGCTTCGAGGCGGCATCGAGCCGCGCCATCAGGGCGGGTCGCGAGACGCTGGAGGGCGCCAGCAGCGGGGGCTCGATCGTCGTTTCTGACATCGCGGCGGCCGGGGGAGGTGAAGCCCTGGTTGGGGAGGCGCGGCAGTGTAGCGCCCCCTCCCTGCGGAGGGGGCGCGGCGGCGGGGCGCTCCGTACGATCGTGCGGCGAGCCACCGTCAAGGCAGCCCGCAACCCTACAAAGAATCAAGGAGACACACACATGCAAGCGCATCCCATGCCGGGCCGGGGCAGCCCCCGGTCTGCCCTGTCGTTGTTGTCGTCGTTGCGGTCACTGGCGGGCCTCGTGCTGGCCCTGTTGCTGTTCGGGCCGTTCGCGGCGCACGCGCAGGCGCCGTCCTTCATGCAGTTCGAGAGCGGCCCGGTGCGGCCGATGGCGATGTCGCCCGACCGCACACGCCTGTTCGTCGCCAACACGCCCAACAACACGCTGGACGTCTTCAGCATCGGCAGCGCCGGCCTGCAACTCGCCGCCCGCGTGCCGGTGGGGCTGGAACCGGTCTCGGTGGCGGTGCGCAGCAACACCGAGGTGTGGGTGGTGAACCACCTGTCCGACAGCGTCAGCATCGTCGACCTGGGCGGCACGCCGCGCGTGGTGCGCACGCTGCTGGTGGGCGACGAGCCGCGCGACATCGTGTTCGCCGGCAACCCGGAGCGCGCCTTCATCACCACCGCGCACCGCGGGCAGCAGCGCAGCGATCCGTCGCTCGCCGGCGTGCCCGGTGCCGGCGACCCGCAGCTCACGACGCCCGGCATCGGGCGCGCCGACGTGTGGGTGTTCAACCCCGCCAGCCTGGGCAGCACGTTCGGCGGCCTGCCGCTGCGCATCATGAGCTTCTTCAGCGACACGCCGCGCGCGCTCGCGGTCAGCCCCGACCGCAGCACCGTCTACGTCGCGGCCTTCAAGTCGGGCAACCAGACCACCACCGTGCTGGCGGGCATGATCTGCGGCGGCTTCAACCCGAACCTGCCGTGCCTGGGCCCGAACTTCAAGATCGTGCCCGGGGGCAACCCAGGCCCGAAGACCAACTTCGAAGGCAAGCAGGCGCCCGAGGTCGGCCTGATCGTCAAGTTCAACAAGGCCAACGGCCGCTGGGAAGACGAGCTGAAGCGCAACTGGAACAACGCGGTGCAGTTCAGCCTGCCCGACCGCGACGTGTTCGCCGTCGACGCCAACACGCTGGCGCCGAAGACCGCCTGGTCGGGCGTCGGCACGGTGCTGTTCAACATGGTCACCAACCCGGTCAGCGGCGCGGTCTACGTCTCGAACACCGAGGCGATCAACGAGGCCCGCTTCGAAGGCCCCGGCGCCTACGCCGGCCACACGGTGCAGGGCAAGCTCGCGCAGACGCGCATCACGGTGCTGTCGGGCGCGACGGTGTCGCCGCGCCACCTGAACAAGCACATCGACTATTCGAAACTGCCGGGCAACCCCGGCTACGACTGGACGATGAAGAACCATTCGCTGGCGATGCCGCTCGACATGGCGGTCACCGGCGACGGCCGCACGCTGTACGTGGCGGCGTTCAGCTCCAGCCGCATCGGCGTGTTCGACACCGCCGAGCTGGAGAGCGACAGCTTCAACCCGCGCACCGCGAGCGCGCGCTACATCGAGCTGGCCGGCGGCGGCCCGAGCGGGCTGGTGCTCGACGAGGCGCGCGGCCGGCTGTACGTCACCACGCGCTTCGACAACGCGGTGAAGGTGATCGACCTCGCCTCGCGCACCACGCTGTCGTCGGTGGCGATGAAGAACCCCGAGCCGGCCGCAGTGCGCAACGGGCGGCCGTTCCTGTACGACGCGCGCCGCTTCTCGGCCAACGGCGAGGCCTCGTGCGCGAGCTGCCACACCTTCGGCGATGCCGACGACCTGGCCTGGGACCTCGGCAACCCCGATGACCGCGTCACCAACAACCCGATCACGAAGAACCTGTCGTCGCCGCTGGAGATCGCGCTGGGCAAGCTGCTGTTCGGCGTGAAGTCGCCGGTCAACGGCAGCGACAACGCCAACGAGTTCCACCCGATGAAGGGACCGATGACGACGCAGACGCTGCGCGGCATGCGCAACGCCGGCGCGATGCACTGGCGCGGCGACCGGGCCACCGGCATCTTCGGCAGCAGCGGCACCGACAGCACGCTGTCGTTCAAGAACTTCGCGGTGGCCTTCGAGGGGCTGCTGGGCGGCACCGCGCCGCTGAGCGAGGCCGAGATGCAGCAGTTCGCCGACTTCCAGATCCCGGTGATGCTGCCGCCGAATCCGATCCGCAAGCTCGACAACACGCTGACCGCCTCGCAGCAGCGCGGGCGCAGTTTCTACAGCGGCACGCGGCCGTCGGACGGCATCGACCTGGGCGCACTCGGCGGCCTGACGATGAACCAGACGGCCTTCACCTGCGAGGGCTGCCACCGGCTCGACCCGGCCAGCGGCTTCTTCGGCACCGGCGGGCGGGCGAGCTTCGAGGGCATCACGCAGATCGTGAAGATCCCGCACCTGCGCAACATGTACCAGAAGGTCGGCATGTTCGGCTCGCCGCGGGTGGAGTTCTTCGGCGCGCCCGACACCGGCTTCCTCGGCGAGCAGGTGCGCGGCTTCGGCTTCGTGAACGACGGCTCGGTGGACACGCTGTTCCGCTTCTTCACGGCCAAGGTGTTCAACCCGCAGCTCACGGTGGGCTTCCCGATCCTCGACCCGGACGCGACGCGGCGCGACGTGGTCGATTTCATGATGGCCTTCGACAGCGACCTCGCGCCGATCGTCGGCCAGCAGGTCACGTTGAACAGCGGCAACGCGTCGGCGGTGGCGGGCCGCATCAACCTGCTGCTGCAGCGCGCGGCGACGCCGTTCACCTCGAAGGAACTGGGCGGCGCGACCACCGAGTGCAGCCTGGTGGTGCGCATCGTCGAGGGGGGCGTGTCGCGCGGGCTGCTCTACAACCCGACGGCGCAGGCCTTCGTCGCGTCCGACGGCAGCCAGCGCAGCGACGCCGCGGTGCGGGCACTCGCGACCGTGCCGGGGCAGGAGGCGACCTACACCTGCGCGCCCCCGGGGTCGGGGGCACGCATCGCGTACGACTCCTGAGCGAGGACTTCAGGCTGCGCTGCGGCGCAGCTTGACGGCCGGGGAAATCGACCGGTTCAGCCAGCGGGTGGGACACTCGCCGTCTCACCGGCTGGAACAGGATCCCCATGTCTGAACGAGCAGCTCCCTTCGTGCGCGGCGTGGCCGTGATGGCCTGGCTGTGCAGCCTGGCGCTGCCGATGGCGTCGCAGGCGGCAGAAGAGCCGGCGATCGACTGCGGCGTCGGCGCATACCGGCTCGACGATGGCGGCATCGTCGACGTGGGCACGTCGCGGGGCACCTCGCTGCGTTGGCGCAGGCCCGATGGAACGACGGGCGCCTTCGAGACCCAGGGCCCGGCGGTCGGCGTCAGTTCGCCGGGCTGGACGCAGCGGCCCGATGGCCGACAGGTGCGCATCGACTGCGCGCAGGCCGGGATCGATTTCGGTGGCGTCCACGGCCGCCGGCTCGCGCTGCCGACGATCGACGTGCGGTTCACCAGTGACGGCACGACGCTCGCGGGCCGCCTCGTGATGCCTGCCGGTGACGGACCGGTGCCGGTCGTCGTGCTGCTGCAGGGCTCGGAGCACGACTCGGCGATGCGCTTCGACTCGCTGCAACGGCGCTTTCCGGCCGCAGGTGTCGGCGCCTTCGTGTACGACAAGCGCGGCACCGGGGCATCCGGCGGGCGCTACACGCAGGATTTCGAGCAGCTCGCGCGCGATGCGGTCGCGGCGCTGCAGGAAGCCCGGCGGCTGGCCGGCCGGCGCGTGGCGAGGATCGGATTCCACGGCCCGAGCCAGGGGGGTTGGGTCGCGCCGCTCGCGGCGAGGATCGCGCCGGTCGATTTCCTCATCGTCGGCTACGGGCTGGCGGTGTCGGTGCTGGACGAGGATCGCGAAGCGGTCGCGATGAACATCGCGGCAGCCGGCCACGGCCCGCAGGCGTTGGCCGGTGCGATGGACCTGGTGGATGCCTGCGGTGCGCTGGCGCTGAACCCGGTGCCGGCGGTGTTCGACCGTTTCGCGCGGGTGCGGCAGCGCTACGAAGGCGAGCCGTGGTTCAAGGACGTGCGCGGCGACTTCTGCTACCTGCTGCTGGGGCTGAAGACGAAGGAGGAGCTTGCAGCGTTCGCGCAGCACCTGAACGCCGGCACGCCGTGGCTGTTCGACCCGATGGCGACGATCGCTGCCGTGACGGTGCCGCAGTTGTGGGTCCTTGCGCAGGACGACCTCGAAGCGCCGAGTGCAGAGACGGCGCGCCGCCTGGCCGTGCTGCGGCTGGCCGGGCGGCCGATCGCGACGGCGGTGTTTCCGAAGACGGAGCACGGCATCTACGAGTACGAGACGGCGGCCGACGGCAGCCGCACCTCGACGCGCCAGCCGGAGGGCTACCTGCAGCTGATGGTCGACTTCGCGTTCGGGCCGGTACTGAAGCCGGCGTATGGCACGGCGGTGCCGGCGCGGCCGGATCGCTAGACTGCCGGCCATGACTGCCACGCTTCGCGCCCTTCGCTCCGACATCACGACCCTCGCCGTCGACGCGATCGTCAACGCTGCCAACTCGTCGCTGCTGGGTGGTGGCGGCGTGGATGGCGCGATCCATCGCGCGGCCGGACCGGACCTCCTCCATGAATGCCGACTGCTGGCCGGCTGCAAGACGGGCGATGCGAAGCTGACGAAGGGCTACCGGTTGAAGGCGAAGTACATCGTCCACACCGTCGGGCCGGTCTGGCGGGGTGGCGAGCACGGCGAGGCGGACCTGCTGGCATCCTGCTACCGGAGGTCGCTCGAAGTCGCCGGCGCGAAGGGCGTCAGGTCGCTGGCGTTCCCGAGCATCAGCACCGGCATCTACGGGTATCCGATCGACCTGGCGGCACAGGTCGCGGTCCGCACGGTGCGCGGCCATCCCGCACAGTTTCCCGAGTTGGAGGAGGTGGTGTTCTGCTGCTTCTCGGCCAGTGATCTGGCGGTCTACGAGCGGGCCATCGATGACCGGGCGAGCTGAATCTGAGCCGGTGTCATCCATCGAATTCTGGGGCAACCTGCTGCGCGATCGCTCGGAGGCGGATGTGATCGCGTTCGTTCGCCGACAGCCTGAACTGGTGAACGTGCCGGATGCCGTGTCGTCCGAGTACGCGTTGGAGCAAGCCGTTTTCCACGAGAAGTGCGAACTGGTTCAGGTGCTGCTGGACCTGGGCGCCGATCCGGATCAATTGAACGACCAGGGAAACCTGGCGCTGCATACCGCCATCCAGCTGTTCGAGCATTCGCCGGAGGTCGCCTTGCAACTGGTCGAGGTGCTGCTGGCGCGTGGGGCCGATCTCGAAGCCCGCGGGTTCCCGGATTTCACCGCGCTGCATCGGGCCTGTGCCGTGAATGCCATTCCGATCGCGATGACGCTGATCGACCGCGGTGCCTGCCTGACGGCCGCAGCAGAAGCGTGGGTGGACGGCGGGCGCACGCCGCTCGATGTGGCCTTGACCCATCGGCATCGGGAGCTTGCGGCGCTGCTGCGAAACCGGGGCGCAACGAGCGTCGATGATCTTCCGACGGCCTGATCCATCCGGTCTCGCTCCGCTCGTTGAAGCGCCGCAACGATCAAGTCCATGGAATTTCCGTTGCACGGGCACAGGAAATTGTGGAGCATCTGTTTCATCAGGCCTGAGAGGGCGTTTGAGAGCTCAAGAAGGAGTGCACATGGGAACCTGGTCTGTTGACCCTTTCGGGAATGACGATGCTGCGGATTGGGCCTACGGGCTTGAAGAAGCCGACGACCTCGGCCCCATCGAAGAAGCGATCGACGCGGTGCTTTCGGTCGGCGACGACTACCTGGAAGCGCCGGAGGCGTCCGTTGCAATCGCGGCCATTGAGGTCCTGGCCAGGCTGGGAGGCAATTCCGGCGAGAGGACCTCGTACACGGAAATTGCCGACAAATGGGTGGCCGACCATCCACTCAAACCGTCGGTGGAACTGGTGGACAAGGCGCAAGCCGCAATCGCTCGCATCCTTGCCGAGAATTCCGAGTTGGTGGAACTCTGGCAAGAAAGTGATGAATACGACGCCTGGCAGGCTTCTGTCGATGATCTGCGGGTGCGAGTCGGTGCCTGATGATTCATGGCTGTCTGACGGATCATCCGGGCCAGCCCGGCCGAGCGAAGTTTTCCGGCTTCGAGCCTGTCAGTAATTTTGTGTGCGAGGCATAGCATGACGACCAGGAGCATGTATGCCAAGCAAGACGAAGACGAAGAACGAGGCGATCGCTGCGAGGACGGCGGCGCTGCCGAAGATCCCGAAGGAACTGCTGGATCAATTCCCTCAAGGGCCGATGACGGCCGAGGCGATAGCGGAAGCGTCGTCGGCGTTCAAGAAGGCGCTGATGGAGCGGGCGCTGGGTGG